>SVSU01000096.1 GCA_015064135.1 Oscillospiraceae bacterium | reverse complement strand
TCCGTGCCATCCTTGACGGTACCGTTTTCCGCACACCCATCATCGTAAAGGGCATCACCCCCTACATCCCCACATGGACACGTCCCATCACCATTGCCCGTCACGCATACGGGGACGTTTACAAGAACACGGAGATGCAGGTTCCCGCAAACTCAAAGTGTGAGATCGTCTGCACGGACCGCGACGGAAACGAAACTCGTTCTCTTATCCATCAGTTCGGCGAGTCCGCAGGCATTATCCAGGGTATGCACAACGTAGACAGCTCCATCGGCAGTTTTGCGAGAAGCTGCTTCAACTTCGCCCTTGACACAAAGCAGGACATCTGGTTCGCCTCCAAGGACACCATCTCAAAGAAGTACGACCACCGCTTCAAGGATATTTTCAATGAGATCTACGAAGCGGAATACAAAGAAAAGTTTGAGGCGGCAGGCATTGAGTATTTCTACACCCTCATCGACGACGCCGTAGCGCGCGTTATCCGTTCCGAGGGCGGCTACATCTGGGCTTGCAAGAACTACGACGGAGACGTAATGAGCGACATGGTTGCAACAGCTTACGGAAGCCTTGCCATGATGACCTCCGTTCTCGTATCCCCCGACGGAGTTTATGAATACGAAGCGGCACACGGCACCGTACAGCGCCACTACTACAAGTATCTGAAGGGCGAGAGCACCTCCACAAACAGCGTTGCCACCATTTTCGCATGGTCAGGTGCGCTGCGCAAGAGAGGCGAGCTTGACGGAAACCGTGAGCTCATGGAATTTGCCGACAGACTGGAGGGGGCTACTGTCAAGACCATCGAGGACGGTGTGATGACCGGCGACCTGTATGCCCTGTCCAAGCTCCCGAACAAGACAAAGGTTGACACGGAAGCATTCCTTCGCGCAGTGGCAGAGAGACTGTAAGAATAATTGAATGTATAACAAAAGCAGGGTTTCCAAATCGGATTCCCTGCTTTCTCTTTCTGTTAACTTATACGTTGACAGCCTGCATCACAGCGTTCATGTCATCCTTGAAGCTGTCCTTGCCTACTTTCTCGATAAAGCCTTCCTTTTCCATTGTGCGCATGGGCTGTTCGTTGACTCCCACAAACACCAGCTTCACGTCCTCCGCCGAAAGACGTTCGTACAGCTCCTCAAACGCGTTCATTGCCGTGGCGTCCATTGCGGGAACAGCGTCCATGTTGATAATAACCGTCCCTGCGCCGTCTGCCTTGATCTCCGCTATCTTGTCAGCCGCACCGAAGAACATGGCGCCGCGCACGGTATACACCTTTGCATCCGAGGGAATGGCGGCAGGCGCGCTGTTTGCCACCTTTGTCTCGTCGCTCATGCGCTTGATAAAGAGGATGCAGGCGAGGATCATGCCGACCTCGATGGCAACAACAAGGTCGAACACCACCGTCAGCACGAATGTGACAACGAGAACGAGAATATCGTGAGCAGGTGCTGTTTTGCAGAGGTGGACGAAGGGTCTCCACTGACACATATTATACGCCACCATAAAGAGAATCGCCGCAATGGTGGGCATGGGAATCCACGCGGCAAATGGCATGAGCACAAGAAGAACAAGCAGAAGAACGATGGCATGAACCATACCTGCCACGGGCGTTCTGCCGCCGTTTTTGATGTTTGCCGCCGTTCTTGCGATAGCTCCCGTTGCAGGGATGCCGCCGAAGAGGGCTGAGCCGATGTTGCCGATACCCTGTGCAATAAGCTCCGTGTTGGAACGATGCTTTGTGCCCGTCATGCCGTCTGCCACAACGCAGGAGAGCAGTGATTCAATGCCTGCGAGGACCGCGATGGTGAATGCATCGGGGAGCAGCTTCTTCACAAGGTCGAGGCTGAATTCGGGTACGGTAAAGGGGGGCAGCTTTGCCTCGACGGTGTAGAGACTGCCGATGGTGTTTACCTCAAGACCGAAAGCCTTCACCATAATGATACCCACAACAACCGCAATGAGGGAGCCGGGGATGACCTTGTTGATCTTCGGCCAGATAATAAGCACAGCAAGGCTCACCACGCCTACAAGAACCGCCCAAAGGTTGATTGTGCCGATATGTTCCGCAACAGCCTCCACCTTCTCAACGGTTTCGATGGGCTTCACCCCTTCCCCGTAAGTAAGTCCGAGAAAATCCTTGAGCTGACCTACAAGGATGGTAACGGCGATACCTGCCGTAAAGCCTGTGGTGATGGTATAGGGAATAAATTTGATGAGGTTGCCGAATTTGCAGATTCCCATGAGAATGAGGAGCACACCTGCCATAATTGTGGCAAGGGCAAGTCCACTCATTCCGTTTACCGCCACAATGCCTGCAACGATAGTGGCAAAAGCGGCTGTTGGGCCTGCGATCTGCACGGTGCTTCCGCCGAAGAAGGAGATGAGGAAGCCGGCAATAATGGCGGTGTACAGACCTTCCTGCGGACCCACACCCGAAGCGAGGGCAAGGGCAATGGAAAGAGGGAGAGCGATAATTGCCACAATGATACCTGCGACAATGTCTTTTGTCAGCTGTTTTCCGCTGTATCCCTTCAGTGTGGAGAACAGCATGGGCTTGAATTGATTCATAAAACGAGTCCTTTCGTGTTATAATACGAAAATTCGCCGGGATGGCGTAAAAAAACAGGAAAACCCTTGATCTCTCACTGGCTTTCCTGTTATTATGCCGGTAGCGGGGGTCGAACCCGCACGGTATCGCTACCAACGGATTTTGAGTCCGCCTCGTCTGCCAATTCCAACATACCGGCATATGGGATTCACATAAATCCTACGATATTCTACCACAAAACGGCGAAAAAGTCAACTGTTTTTTCTGAATCATTCTGCCGAAATTCCAAAATCGGGGAACAACACACATCTGCACATCGTCCAAAATAAAAAAAGCTAAAAAAGGAGGTTCAGCCATGACACGAATCCTTATTCTCTTTGCGGCACTCTCCCTTCTCTGCGCCTGCGGCAGATCAGCGGAACCGCAAACCACACCGAGCAAGCTCACGGGTACCGCGGTCATCACCACCCAAAGTGAGAGTGAGCTCACCGCCTCCTCCGTCACCCTCCGCACTCAATACCCTGTCTATGACAAGAGCTGCACATACATTTCCCTGCTCATTGAAAACAACTCCGTGGAAAATGTGGAGTTCGGAACGGAATGGATGCTTGAGAAAAAGATCGGGGACGAGTGGCGGCAGGTGGAATTCATGGATAATCTCGGCTGGACTCAGCCCCTCTTTACCGTCATGCCCGAGGGATACTATCTCCACACCTGCTCCCTTGAAATTTTCAAGGACAGCCTTACCGACGGTGAATACCGAATCGTAAAAGAGCTTAGCGACAGGTGGTATGGGGCGGAGTTCACAATAGGCGACTCCCCCATCACAGCACAATCCCCCCACGGCTTTGTTCCCCTTGAAGATCTGCCCCATGATTATTCCCGTGAGGACGCCATCTCCGACGGGGTGGTGGTATGCGGCTTTGACGGCATCAAAAACCCGGAGAAGATCGGTGAATTTTTCCGCTTCGCCAATGATCGGAATTTCAAAGGTCAGCTTCGCATTGCCCGTTTCACCGTCGAGGGGGACATGATCCTGACAGATGTAGTACGCCGCCTCCCCGACAGAATCGATGTCCAGACAGACACCACACGGGACCGCTTCGGAGGTGGGGAGATCTCAACGGAGTATTACAGTTATTTCACGGTAAACGGGGACAATATCTGCCTCTCGAACACCGTTGAGCATGACAATGACTCAGCCCGTGAGCTGTTCTCCCCCGAGTGCGTGGCGGCGGAGGATCATGACACGGTTGCCGCATACTATAAAAATCCCTACGGCAACTATCCCTCCATTTCCGTATGGTCTCCCGACGGAGAGATCAGAGCAACGGCACAGGACGGAGGAGAGCTGTCCTTCGGCACAACGGGTTGGGGAACCATGTGGTCTCTCAGAGGAGATGTTATAAAGGAGCACCCCGACATAAAGGTTTCGGATATTGTATGGGAGAACAACGGCATCGTCATGATTATGGCTGAGCTCCCCGACGGCACCTGCTATTACGAATTCATCCGTGTGGACAAGGAGAGCATGAATAGCATCGAAACCGTGTCTTATACCTTTTCTCAATACAAATACACCCGAACTGATGAAGGAATCATCATCCCCGAGTAAAAAATCGGCGGTATATCAAAAAATCAGGAGCCTTTCGTTGACTCCTGATTTTTATATTTTCATTATTCCGCAAAAGCAAAGCGGTAACCGTTGAGAGATTTGTTCTCCACCGGGAGCAGCGGCAATCGCCTCGAAGCCTTGCTGTTGATGCTGCATATATGAACGCGAACATTTCCGTTTGTTTTGTTATCGGAACAGCAATAAGCGGCAAGATGCTCGGAGGATCTGTATTCCCTGCCCGAAAAGATCAGGCACAGAAGGATCATACGCTCCGTTGTTGTCAGATCCAATGTGGTTCCAAACAGTATGATCTGCGAGGATGAGCAGAATACACCGGGCGAAAAGAACACGCCCTCTTCAAAATGACAACTCTCCACACATGAACAAGCCATGCGGCAAATATGCTCGTCAATCACTTCAAGCAGTTCTTCCACCCCTGCGGCACATACGGCATTTTGCGCCCTGTTGACAAAACCACCACCGAAAACGATTACGGGAACCCGATCATAAGGCATATGTCGGATCACATCAAGCTGATCTTCAAAGGTGATGATAATTCCGATGGGCAAAAGATCTCCGATGGAGTCTCTGTCACAAACCGCACAGGGATAACCATAGTCAAAAAGGATTTCTCTTATTTCATTTGCCCTTGTGCCGAACGCGGAATCAAATACGGCTAACATTTCAATCAGACGGAATGAACCTTTGCGGCAGCATCGCCGTTTTCCGCATCAAGACCGTATTTCTTTGCCTTGCGGTATTCAAAGAACTTTGTGGCAACCTGCTCGAACAGCGCGTAGGACAGAACGTCCTCCTCCTGCTCATAGTAGGGTCGGATCGCCTCACGGAGACTGTCAAGCTCGGGCTTCAGCATATCTGCGGGACGGCAGGTAATGGGAGATTCGTTTCCGATGATCTTTTTTCTGAATTCAGCGGGGATGGGAACGGGTGTCTGACCGTAATCGCCGCGCACCAGTCCCTTGAATTCCTTGGAAACCAGCTTGTATCTCTCACCTGCGATAACGTTGAGCACCGCCTGGGTGCCGACGATCTGGGAGGAAGGAGTTACGAGAGGCGGATATCCGGCGTCTGCTCTTACTCTCGGAACCTCGTCCAGTACCTCAGAGAGCTTTTCGCTCTTTCCCTGCTGCTTCAGCTGAGAAACCAGGTTGGAAAGCATTCCGCCGGGTACCTGATAGAGGAGACAGTTTACGTCTACCTTCAGAACCTTGGGGTCAAGGAGTCCACTCTTGAGATATTCTTCTCTGAGGGGTGTGAAGTGCTTGCAGATCTTGTCAAGCTGAGCCATATCAAGGCCTGTATCGTACTCTGTGCCTGCCAGTGTGGCAACGATAGCCTCTGTGGGGGGCTGAGATGTGCCCAGCGCCATGGGTGAGATGGCAGTATCGACAACGTCAACACCTGCTTCAACCGCCTTCAGAATAGCCATGGAGGCGATACCCGTGGTGTAGTGGGTGTGAAGCTGAATCGGAATCTTTACGGTGGACTTGAGCATCTTCACAAGGTCGTAAGCCGCATAGGGAGTGAGGAGCCCCGACATATCCTTGATGCAGATGGAGTCAGCGCCCATTTCCTCAAGCTGCTTCGCGTACTTTGCGAAGGATTCGTTGGAGTGAACGGGGCTCAGGGTGTAGCTGATAGCCGCCTGAACGTGACCGCCCTCCTTTTTTGTTGCGTTAATTGCGGTTTTCAGATTTCTCGCATCGTTGAGAGCATCGAAAATTCTCAGAATATCGATACCGTTGGCGATGGACTTCTGAACGAAATATTCAACCACGTCGTCAGCATAGTGACGGTAGCCCAGGATGTTCTGTCCTCGAAACAGCATCTGGAGCTTTGTGTTCTTCACTTCCGCCCTGATCTTGCGAAGTCTCTCCCAGGGATCCTCGTTGAGGAAGCGGAGGCAGGAATCGAATGTAGCGCCGCCCCATGCCTCAAGGGAGTGATAACCCACCTTATCCATCTCGCTGAGAATGGGAAGCATCTCCTCCGTAGTCATACGGGTAGCGATGAGGGACTGGTGAGAGTCACGAAGAACGGTTTCGGTAATTTTTACTTTAGCCATTTATATTCCTCCGTTGATGGGGCTTCATTCTGCCCCGTCTGTAATTGGTTATTGCAATATGTATTTATGAAAACTCAGGCAAAATATGCAAGGAACACACCTGCGGCAACGGCAGAACCGATAACGCCTGCCACATTGGGGCCCATTGCGTGCATGAGCAGGAAGTTGGAGGGGTTCTCCTTCTGTCCCACCATCTGAGCAACACGGGCAGCCATAGGCACTGCGGAAACGCCTGCGGAGCCGATGAGGGGGTTGATCTTGCCCTTTGTGACGATATACATTACCTTACCGAAGAGGAGTCCGCCAATGGTAGACAGACAGAATGCTGTAAGACCGAGGGCGATGATCTTCAGTGTAGGCAATGCAAGGAAACTTTCGGCATCGGCTGTTGCACCGACGGAAACACCGAGAAAAATAGTAACGATGTTCATCAGCTCATTCTGTGCGGTCTTTGAAAGTCTGTCCGCAACACCGCTGACATTAAGCAGGTTACCGAGCATGAGGAATCCCACAAGGGGAGCCGCATCGGGAACGATAAGACAAACAACAAGTGTTACCACGATGGGGAAAATAACCTTCTCCACCTTTGAAACGGGACGAAGGTTTGACATCACCACCGCGCGCTCCTTCTTTGTGGTAAGCAGCTTCATAAAGGGAGGCTGGATAATGGGAATAAGCGCCATATAACTGTATGCCGCAATGGCAATGGCACCGAGAAGGGCCGGAGCGAGGGTCTTGGTGACAAGAATCGCCGTCGGGCCATCCGCACCTCCGATGATACCGATGGAAGCCGCCTGCTCAGGGGTAAATCCGAGGAACAGCGCACCGATAAACGCGGCAAACACACCGAACTGAGATGCGGCACCGAGAAGCAGAGACTTGGGGTTTGCGATAAGGGGGGTAAAGTCCGTCATGGCACCTACACCGAGGAAGATAAGGGACGGATAAATGCCCAGCTTGACACCGAGATAGAGGAAGTCAAGAAGTCCTCCATTCTCTACAACCTCTTGCAAAACGAGCGCGGAGCCGTCCTCGTGGATAAAAAGATCCATGTGGAACAGTTCAGCCCCCGGAAGGTTTGCAAGAAGCATACCGAAGGAAATGGGAAGCAGCAGCAGCGGCTCAAACTTTTTAACGATGGCAAGATAAAACAGTACACCTATGATCACATACATTGCCAAAGTTTGAAGCGCTCCGACAGGTGTTTCAAAAAGCTGGGGCAGTGCCGTTGATTCATAAAAATCTGTAAAAAAACTCAGCAAATCATTCACTCCTATCAATTATTCTCTGTTGACAGGCGGAATTAACCGAGGGTAATGATGACATCACCGGAGTTGACGGAGGAGCCCTGTGCGGCATTGATGGACTTAACCACACCGCCCTCAGCCGCGAAGATTTCGTTCTCCATCTTCATTGCCTCAAGGATGCAGACAAGGTCGTTTGCCTTGATGGTATCGCCAACCTTAACGTTCATCTTCAGAATAGTTCCGGGCATGGGGGCTGTTACCTTCACAGAGCCTTCGGCGCCGGATGCAGCGTTAGCCACGGGAGCTGCAGGGGCTGCAGGTGCAGGAGC
>SVSU01000095.1 GCA_015064135.1 Oscillospiraceae bacterium | reverse complement strand
CCAATGTCACATACTCAACGGGCACACCGCGCTCAAGCAAATATTTTGCAAGTTCCGCAACGCATTCGCTGCCGTAGCCCTGTCCTCTGTATTCCTCGGCGCACTCCACATTCAGCTCGTAGAAGCCCTTATCCTCCGCTATGTCGTTGATGGCTGCAAAGGCTGCAATTTCTTTTCTTTTTCCCCAAACGGCAAAGATTCGGTCAAGGTCATCTGTTGGGTTTATCTCGAAGGCATAAATCTCCGTCTCGCTGTTCTCCATATCCTTTTCCGTGAGAGAATCAAGGCGCTTTGCCCTTCCTCTGAAGCATTCGGGGTTGATCTTTGCGGCATCGGTCATCTGATATGTCAGGCTGATCCTGTCGCAGGCATTGGTGGTTTCATACCGGATCTCATTCATAACAGGCGTTAATTTTTCACAAAGAAAGGCTTTTGCCTCATCCGAGAAGGGAGAGTCGGAAAAACGCGCTTCAAACTCTCGTGCGATCTTCTCACAGAAGGAATAAATGAGAAGTTCAAGGGAGCCGTTCTCCTTTTGCGTCACCACAACAGGTACTGCGATATGGTACCTTTCGTCCATGATGGATTTTTCAAATTCTTTATCTTCAAATGTGAACATACAAATCTTATCTTCCCCTCTTATGGTATCAATGTATTTATTATATCTACATTCGGCAAAAAATGCAATAGCGTTTCCGAAAATTGCCGCCCAAACCGTCCCTCACCCCAATTTATGTCGTTGTGCATTAAATTTAATGTTATATTTCAAGATTTATTTAACATTCATTTATGGATTTTTAGCAATGGATGTGATATAATAGTATAATAGGTAAAATATCACCATCAAAAAATGATGCCCCTATGATGAAAGGATTTGAAAATAAATGGCAAGACTGATTGAAAAAGCGGAAAAGCTGACCCTTCCCGTGATCCCTCTTCGCGGACTGGTCGCCTTCCCCGCACTCCCCATGAACTTCGAGCTTGAGCGCTCTATTTCCAAAAAGGCCTGCGCCGCCGCTTCTCACAGCGATATGTATGCCTTCCTTGTTACACAGCGCGACATTCAGGTTGACGATCCCGAAAGAAGCGATCTTTACGATGTGGGCTGTGTTGTAAGAATCAAACAGACATTCAACAAAAATCCCGAGGGAAACATCCGTATCGTTACGGAAGGACTTTGCCGCGGCACCCTTCTTTCCATTGACAAATCAAACGGATATCTTACAGCAGAGGTCATGTCGAAAACACTGACGGGAGACTTCAACGCCCCCGATGTGACAGTGGAAGCGCTGAACAGAGAGATCCTCGGTGCTCTTGACGATATTCTCCGCTTCCTCCCCCCCGTTTCCGACGATTTCATGCTCACCGTCAACTCCCTCAAAAACCCCGGAATGCTGGCAGACTTCATCGCTTCAAGCATTCTGGTCCGGCTTGAGGACAAGCAGGCGATTCTTGACATTTTTGACCCCATTCAGCGCGGTGAGGCACTGATTTCCATTATCGACAGCGAGATCCGCCTTCTCGAAACGGAAATGGACATCCACCGCAAGGTAAAGGAAGCCATTGACGACCATCAGAGAGACTACTACCTCCGCGAACAGCTGAAGGTGATCCAGACCGAGCTCGGAAACGACTTCGGCGACGACGCGGAAAGTTATATCGAAAAGATCGAAAACACAACTCTTCCCGAGGAAGTCAGAGAAAAGCTCATGCGCGAGGTGAACAGAATGGCAAAGATGCCCTTCGGCTCCCCCGAGTCTGCACTGCTTCGCAACTATCTCGACACCTGCCTTGAGATCCCGTGGGACAAGACCACAAAGGACAGAGCAGATGTGGAAGCGGCGCGGAAGATCCTCGATGCAGATCACGACGGACTCACGAAGATCAAGGAGAGGATCCTCGAATTCATCGCTGTCAAGCAGCTCAACCCCGGGCTGAAGAACCAGATCATCTGCTTTGCCGGCCCTCCCGGAGTGGGAAAGACCTCCCTCGGCGCATCCATTGCCCGTGCCATGAAGAGAAAGTATGTGAGGGTATCCCTCGGCGGCATCCGTGACGAGAGTGACATCAGAGGTCACAGAAAGACCTACATCGGCTCCATGCCCGGCAGAATCATCAACGCCCTCATCCAGTGCGGCTCCATGAATCCCGTCGTCCTCCTTGACGAAGTTGACAAAATGTGCGGCGATGCCCACGGCGACCCCTCCTCCGCCCTCCTTGAAGTGCTGGACAGCGAGCAGAACAAGGCTTTCCGCGATCATTTCGTTGAAATTCCCGTGGATTTGTCCGAATGCTTCTTCATTGCCACGGCAAATAATCTCTCGACCGTACCGCGTCCCCTCCTCGACCGTATGGAGATCATTGAGCTGAACACATACACACCGAACGAAAAGCTGGCTATCGCGAAGAACCACCTGATCCCCAAACAGATGAAGAACCACGGTCTCAACAAGCGTATGCTGAAGATCGCCGACGATGCCATCCGTGAGCTCATCTCGGGCTACACGAGAGAATCCGGTGTCCGTACATTAGAGCGCGAGATCGCCTCCCTCTGCAGAAAAGCCGCAAAGAAGATGGTTGAAGAAGGCACAAAATCCGTCTCTGTTACCGCGAAAAACCTAAAGGATCTCCTCGGCGAGCGCAAATTCATTGACGAGAGCATGAGTGAAAGCGGCGAGGTTGGTGTTACAAACGGTCTCGCATACACAGAAGTAGGCGGCGATGTACTGAAGGTGGAAGCCATTGTCATGGAAGGCAGCGGAAAGATCGAGCTGACGGGTACGCTCGGCGATGTAATGAAGGAATCCGCGCGCCTTGCCGTCAGCTACATAAGGGCACACGCGGCAGAGCTTGGTATCGCTCCCGATTTTCACAAAACCAAAGACATACACATTCACGTTCCCGAAGGGGCGGTTCCGAAAGACGGCCCGAGCGCCGGTGTTACCCTTACCACATCCCTTGTCAGTGCGCTGACGGGCATTCCCGTTCGCCACAACATCGCCATGACCGGTGAGATCACCCTGACGGGCAGAGTCCTTGCCATCGGCGGTCTCAGAGAAAAATCCACAGCCGCATACACCATGGGTGTTCGCCGCATCCTCATACCGAAGGACAACGTGAGGGACCTCAAGGATATTGATAATGCGGTGCGAGAGGAAGTGGAATTCATCCCCGTCTCCAATATAGCGGAGGTGCTGGAACTTGCCCTCGTGAAAAAGGCGGAAAAGCACATTCCCGCAGGGGATATAACCGCCGAGAAGGCATCATCCCAGCCCATCTACAATATTCCGGTAAACGAGCCTGTGTACGGCACCATATAAATCTCTATATAATACAGAAACAGGTGTTAACATGAAACCCAATCTGAACAACGCTTCTCTGAAGATCTCCGCAGGCACACCGAAGCAGTTTCCCGCCGATCGCCTGCCTCAGATCGCCTTTTCGGGAAGATCCAATGTAGGAAAAAGCTCCCTCATCAACTCCCTTCTTTCAAGGAAGAGTCTGGCGAGAGTCAGCGGTGAGCCCGGAAAGACCATCACCATCAATTTTTACGACATCGACAAGAAGCTGTATCTCGTTGACCTTCCCGGGTACGGATACGCAAAGCGCACATTCGAGGACAAAAAGAAGTGGTCTGCCCTCACCGACGGCTACTTCACGGACAACCGAAACCTTGACTCCCTCCGTCTGGTGTGCCAGCTTATCGACTCCAGAATCGGCCCCACGGAGGATGACCTCGATATGCTCTACTACCTCCGCGAAGCGGATCTGCCCCATATCATCGTGGCAACAAAGACGGACAAGCTGAACGCCTCGGAAAAGGCGAAATTCAACGCCATCATTGCCGAAGAGGAGCTTTGCCTGGGCACCCCCGTCATCATGTACTCCGCAAAGACAAATCTCGGAAAAGACGACCTCTGGAAAGCGATCTTCGCCGCCTGTGAGGACTGACAAACCGGGGATGGACCCCCACAAAATTTATACAAACAGGACAACCGATATGATTCTTCACAATTCTTTCAACACAAACGAAAAGGGACACTTGACCATCGGCGGACTTGATGCCGTTTGCCTGTCCCGAGAGTTCGGCACCCCTGCTTATTACCTTGACTGCAATGCGGTAAGAGCCATGTGCCGTATGTACAAGAGCAATTTTCTGAAATACTTCGGCGAAAAATCCCTTCCCGTGTATGCAGGCAAGGCGCTCTGCTTCAAGGGACTTTACTCCATCATCGCCGAGGAAGGACTGGCGGCAGACTGCGTGTCCTCCGGGGAACTTCACACCGCAAATGCCGCAGGCTTCCCCATGGACAGGGTGTTCTTCCACGGCAACAACAAGACTGACGCGGACCTTGCTTATGCCATCCGTCTCGGCGTAGGTCTCATCGTAGTGGACGGACTTGACGAGCTTGCCGCCCTCGACAGAATCGCAGGGGAGGCAGGCATCCGTCAGAACATCCTTCTGCGCATCACCCCCGGCATCGACCCCCACACCCATCAGAAGATTGTAACGGGCAATGTAGACTCCAAATTCGGCTCTGCCATTATGACGGGGCAGGCTTTCGACATCGTAAAGGCGGCGCTTGCGTGCAAAAACATCAATCTCAAGGGTTTCCACTGCCATGTGGGCTCACAGATCTTCGATATCGAACCCTTCAGCGAGGCGGCGGAGATCATGCTTGCCTTCATCGCAAAGATCAAGGGCGAAACGGGCTATTCCGCCGAGATCCTCAACATTGGCGGCGGCTTCGGCGTGCGCTACACGGAGGAAGATCCCGAGATCGACTACGAAAACAACATCCGTATGCTGGGCGAGCGCTTTGATTCCATCTGTCGTGAGTACGGTATGGAAAAGCCGTCCATCTCCATGGAGCCCGGTCGTTCCATCGTAGCAGCGGCAGGTGCCACACTGTACACCGTAGGCTCCGTAAAGGAGGTGACGGGATTCCGCAATTACGTTTCCGTGGACGGCGGTATGCCCGACAACCCAAGATACACCCTGTATCAGTCAAAATACACCGTAGTCAATGCGGAAAAGGCAGATGCTGCCGCAGATTACGAATGTACCCTTGCCGGAAGATGCTGTGAAAGCGGCGACCTTCTTGCCGAGGGCATCAAAATTGCAAAACCCCAGCGCGGCACCATCCTCGGTGTGCTGGTTACGGGTGCGTACAACTACTCCATGGCATCAAACTACAACCGCATTCCCCGCCCCCCCGTTATCATGATCGAGGACGGCAAGGCAAGAGTCGGAGTTCGCCGCGAGACCTTTGACGACATTATTCATCTTGATATTTAATCTGTAAGAAGAGGTGTTTCACCATAGAAAATATTCTCTCCAAACTTACAACCATCCTCATATCCCTCCCCATCATTCTCATTGCGCTTACGGTCCATGAGGTTGCACACGGTTACATGGCATACCGTCTCGGGGACCCCACAGCAAGGAATCTGGGGCGTCTGACCCTCAATCCCCTGAAGCATCTTGACCCCATCGGTACCCTGTGCATGATATTCTTCCACTTCGGTTGGGCAAGACCCGTTCCCATCAACCCACGATATTTCAAGCACAACCGCCGCGATACCGCACTTACTGCCCTGGCAGGTCCCCTTTCAAACCTGATTATGGCATTTTTCGGTATGCTCATTTACAAGATCATCTGTACAATTTTTTGGTATACCCCCTTATCAGGTCAATTTTCATTTTATATTGCAAGTGCGGTGATGTCTTTTGCCGATTTGTTTGTTTTCTACAATGTCAGCCTTGCCGTATTCAATCTGATACCCGTACCTCCCCTTGACGGATCAAGAATTTTCCTTGTGTTCCTGCCGGCAAAGTATTATTTCGGTGTCATGAAATATGAGAGGTATATCAAGCTCGGACTCCCCTTCCTTCTGTGTGCGGTATTATTCCTGTCGAGCATCCTCGGCACAGTTACCTCCGCCATAATAACAGGCATGGACTTCTTCTGGGGTCTCATCCCCTTCCTTTTGTAATGAGGTAACGGTATGGAAGCACTGAATTACAAACTTGACCAATTTGAGGGGCCTCTCGATCTGCTCTTGACCCTCATTACAAAGAACAAGCTGAACATCGACGACATTCCCATCTCCCTCCTCTGCGATCAGTACATGGAGTACATCAACCACTCCATCGAGAACAATATCGAGGTGGCATCGGAATTTCTCCTCATGGCAAGCGAGCTGATGCTCATCAAAAGCCGTATGCTCCTGCCACGAAAGGACGAGGAGGAGGAAGACCCCAGACGCGCCCTTATCGACACCGTCCTCGAATATCAAAAGGCAAAAATGGCGGCGGAGGAGCTTCGCACCATGTTCACGGAATACGGGGACAGAATGGCGAAGGAACCGGAGGATCTCTCCGACGACAAATCTTATGTTGCCCCCCACACCGTTGACCTGCTGGTGACGGCGCTGACAAGGGTACTGTCCGAGACAAAGATAACCTCGGAAACGGCGAAAAAGAGCTTTGAAAAAATCGTTCACGCGCCGAGAATCCCCATAAAGACCGTTGTCACGGGACTGATCGGACGGCTTCGGACAAACCGTCATCTATATCTTGACGAATACTTCAGGGATTCCGTGAACTACGGCGAGATGGTGGCAAAATTCCTCTGCATTCTGGAGCTTCTCAAATCCCATATAATCACAATCACCGAGGCTCCCGAGGATGACGAAAGCGGCGTTGTCAACATGGCATCCTCCGTCCGCATAACACTGAACGCGGACGCCGACGAGAGCCGTCTTGAGGAGCTTGACTCCCTTGACCTTGAGGATTCCCCGGCGAAAAAAGATACTGTGAGCAATGAAACCTTCGACGGAATGAAGGAACTTGACACTTATTAAATCTGAGGTAACTATGGAAAACTATCATATCCCCGATACCGCCGATGAACAGGCCGCCCCTTCTCCTCTCAGGGAGGAAGATATCTTCCCCTTCATCGAAGCCTGTCTTTTTGCTGCCGGGCATCCCGTAAAATACGAGAAGCTGGGCAGTGTCCTTGGGCTGGCAGAGGAAGAATGTCGTGAGGTCGTCGAAAAAATGAAGCTGCTTTATAACAGCGACGAACCCTTCAGACGGGGCATCATTCTCGTTACCTTCCCCGATTCCTGCCAGCTCTGCACAAGAGAGGCATACGGCGCGTTCATCAAACAGGCGTTGGGCATCCGTCGCGGCGGCAATCTGTCCCAGTCTCTCCTTGAAGTTCTCTCCATTATTGCATACAATCAGCCTGCAACCCGCGCCTTCATCGAAACGGTTCGCGGTGTGGATTCGGGCTACGCGGTCTCCACTTTGGTTGAGAAAAACCTCATCGAATGCTGCGGCAGACTGGACGCCCCCGGCAGACCCTCTCTCTACCGAACCACGGAGGATTTTCTTCGCATTTTCGGTCTCTCCGCCATCTGTGACCTGCCATCCATTCAGATAAAAAACAGCGGAGGCGAAACCATTGAGATCGCCCCCATCGAAACTGACTCGGAGGAGCCTGTGGGGGCAATAAGCTGAGCCCTCCGCCTCCATTTCTCCATAAAGCAGCCCCACAGCGAATCCCATATTCCTATTCTGCATGAAAAGGTTGGTGAAAACATGACAGCGCTTATCATCATCGGCATTATTGTGCTGTTTTTTTCCGTTCTTTTTTCACTGAACCTGAAGCTGGATATCGCCATGCTTGACAGCCTCACCGTCCGTGCAGGTCTCGGTCCCTTTTGGATAACAGTCCATCCTCAAAAAAAGAAAACCGTGGACCCCCGTGACTTCACATGGAAAAAGCATCAGAAAAGGCTGAAAAAAGACCGCATAAAAGCC
>SVSU01000094.1 GCA_015064135.1 Oscillospiraceae bacterium | reverse complement strand
TGTTCAGTGCATGGTATGTGGTACCGACGCAGTACTTGGGCTTGTAGTTGTCCATCATCCACAGGGTCAGGTCCAGCGCGTGTGTTCCGATGTCGATGAGGGGACCGCCGCCCTGCTCATACTCGTTGAGGAATACGCCCCATGTGGGAACCGCACGACGGCGGAGCGCTGTTGCCTTTGCGTAGTAGATATCACCGAATGTGCCGGCCTCAGCCTCAGCCTTCATGTACAGGGAGTCGTTTCTCTGTCTGTTCTGATAGCCGATTGTGAGCATCTTGCCTGTTCTCTTTGCCGCGTCAACCATCTTCATAGCCTCAACGGAGTTGATCGCCATGGGCTTTTCACACATAACGTGCTTGCCGGCTTCCAGAGCGTCAACGGTGATGAAGCTGTGTGCACGGTTGGGTGTGCAGACATGAACCACGTCGATGGTCTTGTCCTCGAGGAGTTTCTTATAATCTTCGTAAACCGCAGCATCGGGTGTGCCGTAGTCCTTCTTTGCCTGCTCTGCTCTTTCAAGAACGATGTCACAGAATGCTACCATTTCTACATTCTTGAGCTTCTTCAGGGAAGGCATATGCTTTCCGTTTGCGATACCGCCGCAGCCGATGATACCGATTCTTACCTTGTCTGATGCATTGATTGCCATGTTTGTTTACCTCCATAATGGAAAATTATTTGTTATTTTATTAAGATAGGGTCTCTCTTAAAATCTGAAGATGTCCCCTGTCTTTGCGGATGTATAGATGCCCTCCAGAATCTGGGTTACGCAGAATGCCTGCTCGGGTGTAACGCAGGGCTTCTTTGCGTTGACCACGGCGTCGATCCACTGTGCCGCCTCACGGAGTACCGCATCGTCGTTGTCCACACCGTCGTAGAACGCAACGCCGCCTGCGCTGAGGTTGGGCTTCATTATGTACTGACGTCCGTTACGGACACCGTTCAGTCGGAGACCGTCCAGCATATCCGCGCCGCCCTTTGTACCGCAGATGGTGGTGATTGCCTCGCGAGTGTCGATCATGTTCAGTGCCCAGGAGGACTCAAGGTTAATGGTTGCGCCGTTTTCCATTACAACGAAGCCGAATGCGCTGTCCTCAACGGTGAACTTCTCGGGATCCCAGTCGCCCCATGCGTTGCCGCTGTTCTTTTCGTTGTTCAGTGCATGGTATGTGGTACCTACGCAGTACTTCGGCTTGTAGTTGTCCATCATCCACAGGGTCAGGTCGAGGGCATGGGTTCCGATGTCAATAAGGGGGCCTCCGCCCTGCTCATACTCGTTGAGGAACACGCCCCATGTGGGAACCGCACGACGGCGAATGGCTGTTGCCTTTGCGTAGTAGATATCGCCGAAGGTGCCTGCCTCCGCTTCCGCCTTCATGTACAGGGAGTCGTTTCTGTATCTGGACTGATAACCGATGGTCAAAAGCTTCCCCGTTCTCTTTGCGGCATCCACCATCTTCATAGCCTCAACGGAGTTGATTGCCATGGGCTTTTCGCACATAACGTGCTTGCCTGCCTCCAGAGCGTCAACGGTGATGAAGCTGTGTGCACGGTTGGGTGTGCAGACATGAACCACGTCGATGGTCTTATCCTCGAGGAGCTTCCTGTAATCTTCATAAACCGCAGCATCGGGTGTGCCGTAGTCCTTCTTTGCCTGCTCTGCGCGCTCAACAATAATGTCGCAGAACGCAACCATTTCCACATTGGGAAGTTTTGCAAGACGAGGCATATGCTTGCCGTTTGCAATACCGCCGCAGCCGATGATACCGATTCTTACTTTATCTGATGCATTGATTGCCATGTTAAAGCCTCCGTGATGCCTATGTGGAATTATGTCAGGGCACAAATACCCTAACTTTATATATGATAGAGCATTTTCCTCCCCTTTTCAAGTGGGTGGATGAAAATAAATTTCCCCTTTTTCACTTTCGGTTAAATGCACAAATTAAGGAGGTCAATATTTGGGCAATGTGACACCTGGTTTCAGGTTTGCAAAGCCCCCTGCCGCAAACAAAAACCATATATTCCAAAAGGCTGCGATTGACATTGGTGAAATTTTATGCTATAATGTAATTATATTAAATAAATTACACACACAAAGAAACGGAGAATGTGCCATGAAAACCGATTATCGGAGACTTTGTGTCGAATTATTCGGAACAGATAATGTTGATGAATTGCGGCGCATAGCGGAGCGTGCGGCAAAGAAAAGAAATGCGGGAAGGAAAAAGAAATTTACCAAGGCAGAGGTACAGGACATACTTGAGATGTACAAAAACGGGGAAACCATGAAGGAAATCGCAAAAAAATTCGGCACGTCAAGGCAAATTATCAGCAAATACCTTAACGAAAAGCCCCATGACGGGTATATGCTTCGGCTTTTCTATATGCACAAGACAAAGCCATGCACCATTATTGATGTGGATTTTCTGAACAGACGGGTGAGGATACAAAACAAAACAGAGGACATTCTGAAAAGAGCCTTCGGAGTGAAAAACGAGCCCACATTCGATGATTTTGAACAGTTTCTTCTGGAACGATGCGTGCCCGAGACTCGCGGAAACATCAAAGATATTCTCGGGGATATTCAACTGACCCATTATGACCCCCTGCAAATCGCGGAAAAAACAGGGGGACGCATAGCAGATGACGATATGTGGCTGAAATTTGTTTACCCCGGAGAAAGGAGGAAGTATTGAAAAGGTCGTCACAGGCATAATGTGCGCTTTTTCAAACAAATGAAGGTATGGCAAGCGGCATAAAAAGAATCGATCTCGATTCCGCACCAAAGGAAAAGATTCAGGGGAACACCTCAAAGGGAGACCAGCCCAAGTGGAAAAAAGGGGTTTTTTGGTATAAAATCGACCACATGGGGTATGAATCTCTCTCCGAGGTTGTGGTGTCAAAGCTTCTGGCAAAATCCAATGTGGAAAGTTATGTTGAATACTCTCCCGTCGCCGTTCATTACAAGGGAAAGGACCACCCGGGATGTGTGAGCAGAAGCTTCAGAAAAAAGGACGACATGACAGTAACACTTGAGAGGCTGCACAGAGCATACAACGGAAAAGGGCTTGCCTCCGCATTGCCCGACATCCCCGACGTTTCGGAGCGAATACGCTACACCGCCCGTTTTACCGAAGATATAACGGGACTTCGGAACGTGGGTGAATACCTTACCATACTCATTGAGCTGGATGCTTTTTTTCTCAACGAGGACAGGCACACGAACAATATCGCCGTGATTCACAATGACAAAACCCTCAAATTTGAATTCTGCCCCGTTTTCGACAACGGACTGGCACTGCTCTCCGATGTGGGTGATTATCCCGTGGAGAGAGATATGTTTGACTGCATCCGTTCCATAAAAGCAAAGCCCTTCTCAACCGACTTTGATGAACAGCTTGATGCGGCAGAAGAATTATACGGAGTTCAACTGCACCTCACCTTCACAAAAGAGGATGTTCGCGCCGCCGTTGACTCTGTCCGTGAGCTCTACCCCGACGAAATTTGCCGCAGAGCAGAAGAGATCATCCTGGAACAGATGAGAAAATACAAAATGTTCTTCAAATGACTTACATGACTTATAAAATTCCCCTTCTTATTATAAATATATCACACAAGCCTATTGAAAAAACGGGGTGTTTATGGTAAAATCATTTGGTAAAAGCAACAGAATCAACAAAAAGGCAAGGGAGGATATGGTAAACAGCATGGACAGGCAAAAACCGGAGGAGCGCGCGGAATTTCTGCGAGGTGAACTTCGCCGTGCGGCGGTGCTCTATTATGAGAAGGATGCGCCCGAGATATCGGACTACGAATACGACATGATGTTCCGTGAGCTCACCGAGCTTGAGGCGGCATATCCACATCTTGACACCCCCGATTCTCCCACCCACAAGGTAGGCGGACGGGCTCTTGAGAAATTCGCGAAGGTGACTCTTCCCGTGAAGATGCAGAGCCTTTCCGACGTGTTCTCCGAGGAGGAGCTGCGCGTTTTCCTTGAAAAACTGAAGGTTTCCCTCATGGACGAGGGTGTGGAGGCGGAGGATATCCGCTTCTCCGTGGAGCCGAAGATCGACGGGCTTTCCGTTTCCCTCACCTATGAAAAGGGGATCTTCACCATGGGCGCCACTCGCGGTGGCGGGACGGTGGGCGAGAACATTACGGAGAACCTTGCCACACTCCCATCGGTGCCGAAGGTGCTGGGTGAGCCCCTTTCCCTGACGGTGCGAGGTGAGGTTTATATGCCCCACAGCGAGTTTCTCCGTCTCAACGCCGAAAAGGAAGAGAGGGGCGAGAAGCTCTGGGCGAACCCCAGAAATGCGGCATCGGGCTCTCTCCGTCGCCTTGACGCATCGGAGACCGCCGCCGCAGGACTTGACATTTTCGTGTTCAATTTTCAGACGGGCGAGCTGTACTCCGACGGCCGCCGTCCCCTGACCCACAGCGAGACCATCCGTCGAATGGGAGAGGTGGGCTTCACCGTCATCGGAATCAAGGAAGTGACGGGGGACATTGACGGGGTCATCTCAGCCGTTCGCGACATAGGCGAGGCTCGTTCCTCCCTGCCCTACGACATTGACGGAGCCGTTATCAAAATCGACCTTCTTTCCCAGCGCGCCCTTGCAGGGGAGAACCCGAGCACACCGAAGTGGGCCTGCGCCTTCAAATACCCCCCCGAGCAGAAGGAGACCACTCTCCTTGACATCGAAGTGCAGATCGGCAGAACGGGTGTGCTGACACCCAATGCGGTTCTCGAACCCGTCCGTCTTGCAGGCACCACCGTTTCACGGGCGACCCTCCACAATATTGACATTATCCGAAGCCGCGACATCCGCATCGGCGACCGTGTCATGGTGCAGAAGGCGGGGGACATCATTCCCGAGATCGTCGCCTCCCTGCCCGAAAAGAGGACGGGGGCGGAGAGAGTTTTCACCTTCCCCGACTCCTGCCCCTCCTGCGGTGAAGGGCTTACCTTCGATAACGAGGGGGAGGACGGCAGTGACGGAGGTGCTCTGCGCTGTCTCAATCCTGCCTGCCCTGCCCAGCTTGAGAGGCGGATCATCCATTTTGCCGCGCGCGGCGCCATGAACGTGGAGGGGCTGGGGCCTGCTCTTGTGAAGGTGCTCATCGAAAAGGGCCTCATCAGCGACGCGGCAGACCTGTACACCTTGAAAAAAGACGACATTGCCGCCCTTGACAGAATGGGGGAGAAGTCGGCTGAAAACCTCATTTCCGCCATTGAAGCATCGAAAACGAGAGGTGCGGCGAAGCTCCTCTTTGCCCTCGGAATCCGACACACGGGAGAGGCGGCATCCGAGGCGCTCATCGGCACATTCGGCTCCGTGGATGCCCTCTTTGGGGCATCGGAGGAAGCGCTGATGGCAGTGGAGGACATCGGAACCGTCACATCGGAGATGATACGCAGCTACTTTGCCCTCCCCGAGACCCGAGTCCTCATCGACAAGCTGAAAGCGGCAGGTGTCACCACGGAATCCGCCCCCACCACCACGGAGGAACGCTCCGACCGTCTCTCAGGCCTCACCTTCGTCCTCACAGGCACCCTCTCCACCATGACCCGCGATGAAGCCTCGGCAAAAATCAAAGCGGCAGGGGGCAAGGTTTCGGGCTCCGTATCAAAGAAAACCTCATTCGTCGTTGCAGGCGAGGCCGCAGGCTCCAAGCTGACAAAAGCCACGGAGCTGGGGGTGGAGGTTATAAGTGAAGAACGGTTTGTTGAGATGTTGTAAAGTGGAAGGGACAGATAGTAAATAGAGAATAGAGAATAGTGAATAGTGAATAGAGAATAGTTTCGGTGCATTTTTTTCGGAGAAAAAAATGAAATTATTCAATTCGTGCAGTGGGGGTTTTGACTGTACCCCTCTGAATTTCGTTATTTGTTATTCGCTATGCTCACGACCCTCGGCTTCACTTAAAACTCAACCTTCACTCAGTGATTTAATCTGGATTTGCGACGCAAATCAACAAAATTATTCATCATTTATCATTCATTTTCTCTATTCACTTCCCAAGGGGGTTTCATGAAAACAACAACAAAGCTCTCTCTCGCCGCGGTCGGTGCCGCTTGTGCGCTGTCTGCCGCGAGCAGGTATTTTTACAGATTCGCCGTTCTGAAGCGGAAGAATTATGACAACATCTGGGCATCGGAGACGAAGCCTCAGCCGTATGCCAAGCTGCGCGACTGTGACCGTGAAAAAGTGGCGCGCGGCATCGACTTCATTTTTGAAAGCCGCCCCGAGGAGATCACGATTACCTCCCACGAGGGGCTGCGGCTCGCCGGGCACTTTATACCTCACGAGAACCCGAAGGGGATTTTCGTTATGGTACACGGCTATCGCTCCAACCCGTCAAACGACTTCTCGGGGGCGGTTCTTCCCATATACAACATGGGCTTTTCCCTCCTGCTCATCGACCACCGCGCCCACGGAAACAGTCAGGGTCAGCACATCACCTTCGGTGTGAAGGAGCGATTCGACCTTGTGCGCTGGTGCCGATACCTGAAAAAGCGGTTCCCCGACCTGCCCGTTGTTCTGGACGGGGTGTCAATGGGGGCATCCACCGTTATGCTTGCCGCAGGGCTGGCGCTTCCCGACAATGTGAAGGCGCTCATTGCGGACTGCGGCTACACCTCCCCGGCTGAGATATGCAAGCACTGTCTGAAGAAGTGGTACAAGCTGCCCCCCTTCCCCCTGTTCTACACGGCAAACTCCGTTGTAAAAAAATACGCCGGCTTCTCCCTCACGGACGGGGACTGCCGCGAGGCGCTCTCCCGAAACCGACTGCCCATCCTCATCGCCCACGGCACGGCGGACGATTTTGTTCCCTACCGCATGGGTCAGGAGAATTTTGAAGCCTGCCGCGGCTCAAACGCCATCTTCTTCTCCGTCACCGGCGCCGAGCACGGCATGAGCTACATCATCGACCCCGAGGGATATACGGAAAAAATGAAGGAGCTGTTCCGTATGGCAGGTATTGAGTGGGAATAAGATGCAGTTTAGGGCGCAAGCGAACCGCCCCACTCGGAGCAGACTTAATTTATTGAGTGGTAGTAAACAAAACCACTGTCACACACAAAAACATATTTTCACATAAAGAAAGGACTAACACTATGTCACGCTGGAACATCAAGACACCGAAAAAATCTATCGAATGGACACTGAAGCCCGGAGATATCCACTCCGAGGACCTGGAAATGGCAGGCTTCGGCGTTTCCGATACCGTAAAATACGGTGTGGACGAAAACGGCTTCTTCCTCATCCATCATCCCGTTTTCCCCACCCTCCGAAAGCACAACAACAACACCCACGGCTCCTATCAGCTGGATATTGAGCCGCAGTTCATGCCCTCCATCCTTGCAGGCGGCTCACCTGTCCGTGAGGAGCTCAAAAAAGTTACCATCGACGGCACCCTGACCCTTGAGACGGAAGCCGACGGGCTTGCCATCACCCACCGATGCTTCCCCTCCACGGAGCTTCGCGCCTCATACGAGCTTGTGTCCGTGACAAATAACGGCAAAAAGGCGGTTACCCTCTCCTTCACCACCCCGGAGGAGGTTTTCGTCCACGAGGAGATGGGCGCCATGGGCATCTGCATCACCGAGGTGTTCCACGACGCGGAGAAAGTGACCCTTGAGGAGGGCGAGACCTACATCTACGGCATCGCCATCACGGGCCGCCTTGCCAACGAGGAGCCCGAGTTCGACGACCCCAAGACTGAGCTTGACAATCGCTACCGCAACATCGTCCGCCTCACCGATCCCATGAAGATCGACACCGGAAACGATGTCCTCGACACCATGTTCACCTTCGCAAAGCTCCGCGGCGGTGAGTCCGTATTCGACACCATGGGCGGCCTCATGCACAGCCCCGGCGGTTACTCCTAT
>SVSU01000093.1 GCA_015064135.1 Oscillospiraceae bacterium | reverse complement strand
CTGTCCCAGACAGTGACCTTGTCGATCTTCAGGTTCTTGATGGCATCAACCTGGATTCTGGTCAACTCTTCCATCTTATCCGCGATCATGAGACGAATGGCATCGTCCGCATTGCCGCCGGCGGAACGGATAATTTCGGCAAAACCTTCCGCCTGCTTCATGAGGATCTCCTTGATACCGTCAGCCTCTGCCTGCATCTTCATAAGGAGCGCGTCCGCTTCACCCTTTGCCTTGCGGCGGATCTTTTCAGCTTCAGCCTCAGCCTCCATCTCGATCTTCTTCTTCTCGATCTCGGTCTTAACAAGGACATCCGCTTCCAGCTTCGCCTGCTCCAGATGGGCTCTTGCAATTTCCGCTTCCTTCTGCGCGCCGTAGGACTCTTCCTGTGCTCTTGCCGCCGCGATGTTTTCAGCCGCCGTTGCACGCTTGAGAGCCTCAGCCTCGCGCTCACGTCTCATGGCATCGGATTCCGCAACCTGAGCCTTCGCCTGGTTTTCACCGCTTATGGCATCGGAGTTGGACTGGGATACGCTGATACGCATCTCCTTTTCAGCCTCTGCTGAACCGATGGCACCGCCTCTGTCCGCTTCCGCCACGGAGATCTTCGCATCGTTGATGGCCTTTGCAGCCGCTTCCTGACCGAGAGCCTGGATGTATCCGCTTTCGTCGGTGATGTCGGTTACGTTTACGTTGATGAGGCGGAGACCGATCTTCTTCAGCTCCGTTTCAACATTGGAGGACACAGCCTCAAGGAACTTGTCGCGGTCTGCGTTGATCTCTTCGATATCCATTGTGGCGATGATCAGACGCATCTGACCGAAGATGATATCCTCAGCCACCTGACGGATTGCCTCGATCTTCATGCCGAGCAGTCTCTCCGCCGCGTTCTGCATGACGCCGTTTTCCGTGGAAATACCGACGGTAAAACGGGAAGGAACGTCAACACGGATGTTCTGCTTTGACAGCGCATTGCGCAGGTCAACGGAAATGGAGATGGGGGTCAGGTCAAGGTACTCGTAAGCCTGAACCACGGGCCAGATGAATGCCGCGCCGCCGTGGATACACTTTGCCGATCGGCTTGAGCCGTCCTTCGCATTGCCCACTTTACCGTAGATAACGAGAATCTTATCCGAGGGGCACTTTCTGTACCGTGACAGGATGATGATCATGGTAGTCAGCACAATAAGCGCGATGACACACACAAGGAACACAACACCCACGTCGATTCCGCCCGATGCCTGTAAGAAAAGTTTTTGCATATGTTTCCTCCTTTTCGGTCAGTTATGACCTTTATTGTTTATTATTATGTTTTTTATATTTTTTCATCCCCCGGAGGCGATCTGCACCGAGGTTTGCCCCTTCAGCCGGGGTCGGGTTCTTCTTTTATCATTCGATCAGATAATCCGTTTTTATAAAAAAATTATTCGCTCAGGATTTTATCAAGCTCTATGGCAATGAAGCGCGCAAACGCCGCATAGCCGTCGGCATTCATGTGGAGTCCGTCAAAATCCTGATAGAGATGCTCCGTCTGGGGCTTGATGGGGCTCTTTTTCAGCGCGTCGATGCAGTCAAGTCCTCTGCTCGCGGCAATGGCACGGACCGCTTCGTTTGCGGAAAGGACGTTATCCATGTATCCGTAATTGATCTTTGTCGGATCTGTGGTTGCGGAGGGAGGGGTAATAAGGATCAGTTTTGCCCCCGGCTTTTTCTCGGCGAGGATTCTATCCACAATGGTGCAGTAATCTGCGTAATACCCGGACCCCGAAGCCAGACCCTTGTTGGTTCCGAGCATAAGCAGGATCACATCCGAATCGCTGACGTCCACATCCCCCTTCGCAAAATGCTCTGCAAGATAGCTTGAGGAGCTTGCACCGCATCTGCCGTAGTTTGTGACCTCGGCACCGGTGAGTCGGGAGAGATAGTAGGGATAATTCTCAAATCTTCTGCCGCCGTATGAAGTGAGAGGCCCGTAATCACCTTCCGTGAGGCTGTCACCGAGGCAGGCGATCTTCAAACCGTCGAATTCGTACATTGCCTTCGCCGCATTGAAGGACTCCTCGCTGTCGAACAGCATAACCGTGGAGTGGTTGAAAGCGGGGATAACGGATGTTCCGTTAAATCCGAGGAAGCGGACCTTCGCCGCATTCTCGGGGCAGACAACAAACCCCGTCACGGATGTGGCGTAGCCTGTCATGGCATCCGTTCCCACACCTGAAATATACTCGCCGTCCTCATCGTAAAAGGCGACGGACATCAGCAGCTTGTGGGCGGCAAGGTTATAGTAAATGCCGTAGCAATCGTTCAGCCTTTGGTTGTATGTAGCCATCCATGCACTGTATGAAACATCGTTTCCTTCCCCTTTGGCATCACGCGCCGAGGCGCAGAGTCTTGTGGAGTTGAAGGTAAGGGACATTTCCTCGGCATCAAACACGTCTTTGGGTTCAAACATGATAAACTTGTCGGTCACGCCGGCCTCCCCCCATTCGATGGGATAAAGTTCGGGGAGCATACTGTACTGGAAGAGATACAGCGCATCGTCGATATCCACATAGCCGTCGCCGGTATGATCGAGGGTCCCCGGGTAATCCACGGTATACAGATCAGGCAGAATGCTGTGCTGAAAAAGATGCAGTGCATCATCGATATCCACCAAGCCGTCCCCGTTGACATCCCCGAGGATGCGATCGGCATTTGCAGTGTCCTCCGCGGCTGTCACACCGGGAGTAAGGGTCGTGAGGGCAAGCGCAAGCCCCAACGACAGAAGGCGTTTTGCGCGGTTTCTCATTTTATGACCAATCCTTTCATTATATAATGTATTATAGTTTTTTATACCCTGTATTTCACTTACTGACAGGCTCCACTACCAGCATCCCCGTCTCATCCGTTGCAACCACGCGGACACTTTCGCCCGTAGTCAGCTTTCTCTCGGATGTGGTCATGGCGTTTACCTCGACAAAGCGTTCCTGAATGGTCAGATTCACCTTTCCCGAGCCCGTCATGGACGGAGGAATGGGGATATACACCGTCCCCACCTTGCCGATGGCGTAGCCGAGATCGATATTGCCCGAGGACTGGAGTTTTGATGAGATCTTCATGATCCATGCAATGCCCACCAGAGCCAAAAAACCGAAGGCACAGGCGAGAAGGATCGTGACACCGAGGTTGATGCCTGCCTGATGCATGACAAGGCCACTCCATCCGCCGACCGCCCCCATCGCCATGATGCCGCGGAGGGAGAAAAGCGCCATTCCGTCACCGCCGCCGTCACCGGGGGTATCGGCTTCACCGTTGCCTGTCAGATCCAATCCGTCGTCCATGTCATCGTCACCGCCGAAAATCACAAGCACCGACTGCACCAGCAGGATCAGTGTGGAGGGAATGGCAATAAGGGCGAATATCTGACCGACCAGGTCCATATTGTTCCACCACGAAATCATATTATGTCCATCCTTTCAAAAGTAATCGTTTTTTCTTATCGTCTCCGTCTGCCTTCATCCAGTTCATCCACGATGCCGTCTGCCACCGCTTTGATGAGAGAAGCGTAATAGGATGTGGCGATGATGGTCAGCCCCGTTGCGAGGCGGCGGCGAGCTCCGGAATACTTTTCCGAATAATCCGCGAGCACGTTTTCCACCACATCGGCGATGGCATTAAAGCCTGAGGAATTCTCATCGGAGATGGCGATCATGGTACGGCAGATATAGTCATACAAGAGGCTTTCCTCAATAATGTCGTCATCATCGCTGTCTACATCGCCGTTGATATACCTCAGCACAAAATCCACACGGGAAAGCTGCATGGTATCTCTCATCATATTGATGATAAGTATCCTCGCCAGATGCTCCTTTCCGTAGCATTTATTATTCGGCTTCGGCACCCAGCCCCGCTTCAGCCAATTCTGAAGAGTCGTTCCGTCAACACCTGTGATCTCGCGGATTTGTGCCAGCATGATGCCGTCGGTGATGAAAAAAACTTTATTCAGAAAATCCAGACCCGTCGCGCCGTCCATTTTTTCCATGGGAAGCACTGTTCCGGGGATGTTTTTGATATCCAATCCGTGACTCAACCGATCAGCTCCTTTCTTGTGGGAATATTTTATGTATATTACTTACGATACAGTTTATTCGCTGCATCGTTTTTGTGTGGTTTACACTGATATTATATCACACGGTCAGTTGATTGTCAAGGGGTTTCTTTGGATTTTGTGATGTTTTTTTAACGGTGGCGGATGTTTTGGGTTTATATCGTTGCTGTGGATTACAGGGATATAGCGAACGAACAGCATTTCCAACCTTTTTCTTTTGTCCACGCAAAAGAAAAAGTTCGATTAACGCTGTTCGTTCGCTATATGTCTGTAATAAACAGCAGCGATTATGAAAAGCCCAACAAACGACTTGAAGTCATGCGGTCAGTGAGCAATACTATATTGCTCCCCAAAAAACGAATAACGTTTTTCGCAAACTTTTTGTAAAAAATCCCCTTGTAACCCTTGATTTTACGGTAAAAAGGTTATATAATATAGGGACTACATAATTACACAGAAACACAGAGGAGTCCCCCCATGCACTATAACGAAGAAAACACAAAAGAAATAATTGAAGAAAAAACAAATGAAAAAATCATATATATGGGCACCGGAAGCCGCAAAGGATATCTCGAATGCGTTCTCGCAGGCGTCACTTGCCCCGTTCCCGAACAAAAGGAAGTACACTCCATGCTGGAAAGTAATATTTTCGGATATGTAACTTCGGGAAAAGGATATATTGAAATTAACAACGAAACCCACACCCTCACCGCAGGAGATTTCTATTTTATAGGAAAAGGCAGCAGTGTCTACTGTTATCCCGACAGTGACGAGCCTTGGGAGAAGATGTGGCTCCATGTTGGCGGCACCATCGTGGAGGATCTGAAAACCACCTTCCGACTTGACGATTTTGTCATCTCCAAAAACAATGTGCGCCGCTGCTTCATTGAGATCCACGACATTCTCCGCTGTATGCTGCCAAACAATACTCCGAATTCCCTCCGCCGCATCTCCTGCCTCCTTTTTGAAATTCTCTCTGAAGTCAAAAAAGATGAATTTTTTGCTCTCGAAGGCAAAAAGATCCGCAAAGCGGAGTTGATAAAAACCTATCTTGAGAACAACGTCTACAACGACATCTCCCTTGATACCACCGCAAAGGAGTTCCGCGTCTCAAAAATGCACGTTATTCGCCTGTTCAAGAAAGAATTCAACATCACTCCCATGCAATACCTCATTGACAGAAAACTCAATGTGGCAAAAAGCCTCCTTTCAGGTACCGTGATGCCCATCTCCGAGATATCGGATCTGCTCCGTTTCTCAAACACTCAGCACTTCTCCAACTCCTTCAAAAAAACCGTGGGTATGTCCCCGAGCAATTACCGCCGCAGTATCCAAAACCAAAAATAACGGCGCTGCCGCATAAAGTATTTTTCAAAAACCGCAAATGATTCCGCAGGGATCGGTGCCTCATTCCGGAGGATGCCGCCCCCTGCGTTTTTTTGCCCATTTTCTCATCGGTGTGCAGGCTCTTTTTTCGCCTCCCATCAGCGCAGAAGATTCTCAACAAATTTTTTCTGTTTTTTCATTTCAGCTATTTATTTCATCCGCAGATTGTGGTATAATAATATAATGGAATAAAATTAACAAGAAAAATCACCCAACATACATACGGACCATCAAGAAAGGGCATCACATCATGTGCGGTTTTATCGGTTTTACCGGAATGATACAAAACAGACGGGAGATCATCGGGAAAATGGCGGACAGGATCATCCACCGCGGTCCCGACTCCGAAGGATTCCATCTGGGGGGAGAGAGCGACTTTGACGCCGTCACCCTCGGGTTCCGCAGACTCTCCATCATCGACCTTGCCGACGGCTCCCAGCCCATGTACAACGAGGACGGCAGCGTTGTCATCGTGTTCAACGGGGAGATCTACAATTTCATGGAGCTCCGCGACACCCTTATTGCCTGCGGCCATGTGTTCAAGACTCGCTGTGACACGGAGGTGCTGGTTCACGGCTACGAGGAATGGGGCGAGGGCCTTGTGGAAAAGCTGCGCGGAATGTTCGGTTTCGTCATCTGGGACGAGGGGACAAAGACCCTCTTCGGCGCCCGCGACCCCTTCGGAATCAAGCCCTTCTACTACACGCAGCCGAAGGAGCACACCCTCATTTTCGGCTCGGAAATAAAGAGCTTCCTTGAGCACCCCGATTTCCGCTGTGAGGTAAACCCCGATGCCCTCCGTCCCTACCTGACCTTCCAGTATTCCGCCGCGGAGGAGACCTTCTTCAAGGGAACATACAAGCTTCTTCCGGGCACCTGCTTCACCTTCCGTGACGGTGTGATGACAAAAAGACGGTACTGGGATGTGGATTTCTCGAAAAAGTCCTCCCTCTCCTACGACGAGACCGTGGAGATGCTGGACGCACGAATCCACGAGACCGTGAACAGCCACCGCATCAGCGACGTAAAAGTGGGCGCGTTCCTCTCCGGAGGTGTGGATTCCAGCTACATTACGGCGACACTCATGCCCAACGACACCTTCTCCGTGGGCTTTGATGTTGAAAACTTCGATGAAACGGGTGAGGCAAAGGAGCTGTCGCGCCGTCTCGGTGTTGAGAACTTCCTCCGCCACATTACCCCCGACGAGTGTTTTGACGCTTTCCCCGCCATTCAGTATCACATGGACGAGCCCCAGTCCAACCCCTCCTCCGTTCCGCTGTACTTCCTCTCCAAGCTGGCAAAGGAGCACGTTACGGTAGTGCTATCGGGCGAGGGCGCGGATGAGATCTACGGCGGCTACGAGTGGTACGATGAAACGCCCATGATGCGCAGATACAAAAAACTGCCTTCCTTCCTCCGTCGGGGTATGGCAGGCATCGCCTCCTCCCTTCCTTACTTCAAGGGTCACGATTTTCTCATCAAGGGAAGCGGTATGCCCGAGAACTACTTCATCGGACAGGCGCTGGTATTCCCCGAGGATGAGGCGGCGGACATCCTTCGCGGCAAGTACAAAAACGGGCTTTCCGTCCGCGATCTCACCGACCCCATCTACGACAGGGTAAAGGATCTGCCCGAGCTTGAGAAAAAGCAGTATCTGGATATGCATCTCTGGCTCCCCGGAGACATCCTCCTGAAGGCGGACAAGATGAGCATGGCGCACTCCCTGGAGCTTCGCGTCCCCTACCTCGACCGTGTGGTCATGGAAGAAGCGCAGACCATTCCGGCGCATTACAAGATCGACGACAAATACACAAAGGCTGTCCTCCGTTCGGCGGCGAACCGTACACTCCCCGACGAATGGGCTCACAGACCGAAAAAAGGCTTCCCCGTACCCATCCGAAAGTGGCTCAGGGAGGATAAATACTGCAATATCGTAAAGGAGGCGTTCACCTCCGATGCGGCGGCGGAATACTTTGAGGCGGAAAAGCTGATAAAGCTCCTCTCCGACCACAAGGAAGGCAGAGCCAACAACCAGCGAAAGATCTGGACGGCTTACACCTTCCTCACATGGCACAAGCAATTCATGGAGTGATCTCCCCACCGTATATAAAACATATCACACAAAAAAGGTATCATTATGAACAAACAAATCACGCCCGTTCTTCTGGGCGCAGACTTAAACTGCTACAACATCGCCCGCGCGTTTCACGAGCAGTACGGAGTGAAGTCCTACGCATTCGGACGGTACGCAATCTCCGCCACAAAATATTCCAAACTCATAAACTTCACCATCGTTCCCGACATCGACAGTGATGCGGTGATGCTTGACACCCTCCACCGCTTTGCGGATGCGCATCTCGGCGAAAAAATGGTGCTGTTCGGATGCACCGACGACTACGCGGCAATGATTATCCGCAACCGCGAGGCGCTCTCCGATTTCATCACCCCCTATCCCCCCGAGCACCTGCTCACATCCATC
>SVSU01000092.1 GCA_015064135.1 Oscillospiraceae bacterium | reverse complement strand
GTATCTGCGTTGTTTTGATGCTCACTTTTTTTATCGCATGATCCATCTGCACACTCAGCAGATGTTTCTGTAAATATCGTTTCTGAAAGGTGGTGATGCCGGGCCGAGATTCGTCCTAGTATCTTTTCGCAAATGTCGTTTACAACTCAATACAGGATGACGGAATACATAGCCGCGCAGATACATCCGGCTATAAATTCCAAATGGAGGTTCTAAATGAAAGAATCTGTTTACAAATCTTACGATGAACTGCCTTTGTTTATCAACTCGGAAACATTGGCAAAAGTGCTCGGCATCTCACCGTCATCCTGTTACGAACTCATGCACGAGGAGGGCTTCCCGGTGATCTACATCGGGAAACGTATGGTGGTGGAGAAATCAAAATTCATCGAATGGGTGGAGTCGCGCACCGCGGGAGGTAAGAAATGATGTACATGTACAGAAAGTATCTTTATCTCCTGCGCCATGCGTACTTCCATTCGTCGAGGGACAAGTGCTATCCAAGTAAAGCTGTCAAGGACATGACATTCCGCGCGATGCAGATGCTCTGGCATTCCCGAGGTATCTATGCGCTCGGAAAATTCTTTGACAGCGATGAGATTCACCGTCAGCTGATCGAGGAGTTGATGCCCGATGATGTGGATATGGCTCTGTCCTATTTTCTGCATCGGTGTTATGACGGATCAGCGTACACACTTGCGCTTCTCATCTTTCACGCGATGCTACTGCGCGATGAGGTGTGCGAGGATATGCTCCGCGCACATTTTCCGGAATGGTTTGAAAATCGCACACCGGAAGATTCGCTCTATCATGTGACGGTACAAATCCGTTTCGCTTCGTAAGGTGATGCAATGTTACAATACAGACAGCATCAAAAGATGCAGAATTACTTCCCGATGCCGAATGAGATCTTTCACCTTGACCTCTACGAGGGCAGCTTCTCGCCGACGCACGCCAATGGTAAGCGCGTGAAGCATAATGTGTATGCCGAGACGCGGGAGGAGGTTGAGGTGAAGCTGGCGGAGTTGATTGAGCGGGTGCGAGAGGAGATCGCGGGGGAAAAAGCGAAAATGAAAGAGGACGCCGACTAAAGCGCCCTCAATGTTTGGGTTGCAGTAAAAAAGAGAAGAATTATTGATATTTATCACAATTATCAACATCAATTCCATATTTCAATAGTTTTATACCCGCATCAGAAATATTGTATTCGCTAGTAGATGATCCGTATGTAGTAGGAGTAAATTTGTTGACCAATGAATGTTGATAAAATAGACTCAAAATACTATTTTCTTTAACATCATTCATTGTGATGATTTTTTTTAAATACGTCAAATTTTCTGTCGAAATCATTCTTAATGCAAAGGAAAAGTTAAAATATTCATGTTCATCAATCAATTCTAACAAAAACGCACGAGTTAGGTTGGAAAACCAATTTACTTTATCGTCAAAATCTAATTTTTCTATTATCTGTATTTGCTTTTTTACAAACTGCTTGAATTGTTTGTTATCAGTGTGAAATTTTTCACACATTTTAATCTGATACTCATAGTTAGAATAAGTACCTATCATAAAACGGTACATCTTATCCCAAAAAATCGCATTTGGTATCTGCCATAAAAGTTTTTTTATATCAATAGCAAACTCTCCATGGGCAAGAGTGGAGGCAAACAATTCTTTATTCAAGACAATGTTAACAAAATCAAGTAGAGATTTTTTGCTAAGGTTTTTTATATCATCATCTTTAACGATGGCAACGATTCCATTAGTAATTCTGTCTAACATACTTTTATCTTCTGTCTTAAACTAATTCAGCACTAATGGTGAACAGTTTTGGAGTAAACCTGATACTAAAACTATCGTACCTGTTGTTTATTGTAATATGTATAGGTTTGCTTTGGCATATACCACGTTTAAACTCAATTTTATGTGTTCCTACTGGTAGCATTAGGTTTGCTGGATGGTCTAAATCCACTTTAACTTTTTGACCATTTATATACAAGAGAGTTTTGACTTCTCCGGCTGGTCTTATCTTGCATCTTTCAATAAAAATATTATTAGATGTAACAATACTTTCTGTTATTGCAAGGCCTTCTTTTGCTTCTTTGTTAGTGGCATCTATATCTAAAACCTTATTGAAATAAATTTCCGCGTCAGAATATCTTTTTTGCTCCATAAATTCATTTGCGCGAATAAGAAAATTATCAATCTGATTTTTGAAATCAATTTGAACAGTTCCTTTAATCATTTGAATTGCTTCTTCGACAAAAATCTGTGAACCACAAAATTGGCAAAAACACTTCTTTCTATCTTCATCAACTTGAATATTTGCGCCACAACTAGGACATTTTGCTGCAACGAATTTCATAGAATATCCTCCAAACTCTAAAAACACTCTTTAAGTAATTATATCATATCTGATTATGTTTTACAAGAAGAAATAAATAAAACGTTCGATAGTGGAAATTTATCACCCTGTCGAACGTTTCTGGTCGAAGTGACAGGACTCGAACCTGCAGCATCTTGCTCCCAAAGCAAGCGCGCTACCAATTGCGCCACACCTCGTTTTATCACACCCATATATTTTACCCCAAAACCCCATTTTTGTCAATAGGAAAAACGATTCTTCATCAAATAATCCTTGACAAACCTGCGCTGTATATTATAAAATATAACTAAAATAATACAACGCGAAAGGTGTACTTATGAAATACAGAGAAATAAAAAAACTCGGCATCGAGGTCTCCGCCTTCGGGCTCGGATGTATGCGCTTTCCCATGACCGAGATCAACGGAGAAAAGGTGGTTGACGAGTCCGTTTCGACCCCCGTTATCCGTCACCTTATCGATAACGGTGTGAACTACATCGACACCGCTTATGTCTACGCGGAGCAAAAGAACGAGACGGCAGTGGGGCACGCTCTCCGCGACGGCTATCGTGATAAGGTCTACCTTGCCACAAAGCTCCCCCATTGGTGCTGCGAGACGGCGGAGGATATGGAGAAGATCCTCAACACACAGCTCAGTCGGCTGGAAACAGACCATATCGACTTCTATCTCGTTCACTCTCTCGGAAAGGCAGGATGGGATAAAATGGTCTCCTTCGGTGTCTGCGATTTTCTCGACCGCATGAAGGCTGAGGGGAAGATAAAGTATGCCGCCTTCTCCTTCCATGACAAATACGAGGTTTTCGAGGAGATCATCAACGCCTACGACTGGGATATGTGCCAGCTTCAGTTCAATTTCATGGACATCAACAACCAGGCAGGACTTAAAGGCGTCCGCCTTGCAGGGGAAAAGGGAATACCTGTTGTGGTTATGGAGGGGCTTCTCGGCGGAAAACTGGCAAAGGCGCCCGATAATGTGCAGGCGCTTTACGACGAGTTCCCCACAAAGCGCAGTGCCGTTGAGTGGGCGTTCCGCTGGCTTGCAAACCATCCCGAGATTGCTACCATCCTCTCCGGTGTCACAAATATGGAGCAGGGAGTTGACAACCTTGCCATTTTCGACCGATGCGAGGTTGGCGTCATGACACCCGAGGAGGAAGCTCTCATCGACCGCGTCCGTGATGCATACAACTCCCGTACAAAGGTGGGATGTACAGGCTGCCGATACTGCGTTCCTTGTCCCAATGAGGTGGATATCCCCGGAATCTTCGCATTGTGGAACGACCGAAGCCTTTACAATCAGCCCATGAAGGGAAACGAAGGCTACAAGCGCAGAATCGACAAGGGAACGGCAGCTGACAAGTGCATCGAATGCGGTGCTTGCGAGGGAGCCTGCCCACAGCATATCGACATTATCGAAAAGCTGAAGCTGGCTGACCGCGAGATGAGATAACAGGGAAGTGAAAAGATGAATTTACCCGATTTTACCCCCGACAGCATCCTTTTTGATCTTGACGGTACCTTGTGGGATGCCACCCATGCCATACTTGCCGCGTGGGAAAATGTGCTTCGTGAGAATCCCGATGTGACCCCGTCGGAGCCTGTTACACTTGAGTGCATCCGCTATTATATGGGGCTCACAAACGAGGAGCTGGGCGCCATTCTCTTTCCGCAGTTTGACGCTGACGGGCAGATGGGGATGATGCGGCAGAGCTGTGCTTACGAGAACAAATTCCTCGGGGAGCATGGCGGTGTGCTTTACCCCAATGTCCTGCAAACGCTGGAGAAGCTTTCCGCAAAATACCCCCTTTTCATTATCTCCAACTGCCAGTGCGGATATATCGAGGGCTTCCTCGGTGCAAACGGCGGTGCGGCATATATCAGGGACTACGAATGTGCGGACAACACAGGTCTTGAGAAGGCAGGGAACATTCGTCTGATGATGGAGCGCCACGGGCTGGTGAATCCCGTTTTCGTGGGGGATACAACAAGCGACAGCATGGCGGCAGAGAAGGCGGGGGTCCCATTTATCTACGCAAAATACGGCTTCGGTGAGGCTTTCGGCAGGGGCAAAGTGACGGATTACACATATTACATAGACCGTTTCGATGAACTTGCCGCAATGATAAAATAATCAAGGAAAAACATTATGATAAAATCCAATCTTCATACACATTCTACCTATTCTGACGGCAAAAATACACTCGAGGAGATGATCGAAACCGCCATTGAGAAGGGCTTTGTCTCCCTCGGCTTCTCCGACCACGGATATACGGATTTTGACACAAGCTACTGCATCAGCCGTGAAGGCGAGCTTGAATACCGCCGCGAGCTCATTGGACTGAAGGAGAAATACAGGGGGCAGCTTGACATTTTCTCGGGAATCGAGATGGATTGCTTCGGCGACGCTCCCGATTATGACTATGACTACACCATCGGCAGTGTTCATTACGTTAAAGCAAACGGTGCATACCACACCATCGACCTTGGCCGTGACAGCCAGCGCGCCATTGTGGAGGAGCAGTTCGGCGGAAGCTTCAACGATATGGCGAAGGCGTTTTACGAGCAGGCAGCCGAGGCTGTGATTCTGAGAAAGCCCGATATTGTGGGTCATTTTGACCTTATCACCAAATACAGCCTTTTCGACACGGAGGACCCCGTCTACCGTGATGCGGCACTTTCAGCACTGCGCGAGGTCATGAAGCACTGCACCCTCTTTGAGGTCAATACGGGAGCCATTGCAAGGGGGCTTCGGACAAACCCGTATCCCGACGATTTTCTCCTTCGTGAGATACAGCAGAGAGGCGGACGGGTCATTCTCGGCTCCGACTGTCATTACAGAGAAAAGCTGGATGTCTGGTTCACCGAGGGAGTGCAATATATTCGCTCTTTAGGCTTCAAAAGCATATCAAGATTGACCCCTTCGGGATTTGTCGAAGATACAATATAGTGTAGTATAAACTAACAAAATATCGTCATATAGTGTTTTTTACCAAAGTTTCAAAAATTGTATAAAACTGTGCAAAAGGGTGTTGCTTTTTCTCTTTCGATGAAGTATAATAGAGGGGAAGCCCCTTTTTGTATTCGGGGAGATTTACGCAGAAATTGACAAAGATGAATATAGCACAGTGGGAGTGTTCCGTTAACATGATAATGAATCCGAGAGTGAGTATGTCCGCTTATCAAAGAATGAGTGCCAATGTGGTTCCTGCAGAAATGAAAATCAGGCTCAGCGGTGTGATCCGTGAATCCATCGTGGACGGGCCGGGTGTTCGCTATGTGATATTTGTGCAGGGATGTCCCCACAGATGTCCCGGGTGCCATAATCCCGAAAGCCACGACCCCATGGGCGGATTTCTCAGCTCCACTACACGGATATGGGACAATCTGATGAAGAATCCCATGCTGAGAGGCATAACCTTCTCGGGCGGTGAACCGTTTTGTCAGGCAGCTCCCCTTGCGGAGATCGGCAGATGTGCCCGGGAGCGAGGCCTTGACATTATGACCTACTCCGGATATACTTACGAGCAGCTTCTCGCCATGGCAGAGGAAGACCGCGGCGTTCATGATCTTCTTGCCGTGACAAACTATCTTGTGGACGGGCCCTTTATTGAAGCGGAGCGAGACCTTTCCCTCCGTTTCCGCGGAAGCAGAAACCAGAGGATTTATGATGTGACCTGCTACCCCAATTCCAAAAACGCAAAAACGATAGAGTTTTGATTACGAGATCAATATAAGGAGGCGTTTCATATGGGAAAAGATCGTGTTTTGGTTGTAAGCAGTGCAAATATTGATTTTGTTCAGCGAATGATCCGTGTCCCTTATTCCGGTGAGACCATCATCGAGAAGGAAGGGGATTATTCCTACGTTCCCGGCGGCAAGGGAGCCAATTCCGCCATTGCCTTTGCCCGTTTCGGCGGAGACTGCGTGTTTGCCTGCCGTGTAGGCAACGATTCCAACGGCAAGCGGCTCATCGCCATGTATGAAAAAGAGGGTATTGACACCAGATACATAGTGAAGGACGAGGATGAGCCCACAGGTCTTGCTTCCATTTTGGTGGAGGACAACGGCAAGAACCGCATTATTTGCTACCCCGGCGCCAACGGAGCCCTTTGCGAAGCGGATATCGAGGAGAGCTTTATCTGCTATCCCGATGCGGTGTTCATGCAGATGGAGATCCCCGATGCGGCGGTGCTTGAGACCGCAAGACGCGCCAATGAAGCAGGGATTCCCGTGTTCATCGACGCAGGCCCGGCAAGGTCGGATTTCCCCCTTCGTGAGCTCGGCAGAGTGGAGATCTTCTCCCCCAACGAGACGGAGACCAGAACCTTTACGGGCATTGCCCCAACAGGGGAGGAGAGCGCACTTCGCGCGGCAATCAAGCTGTCCACCATGGTTGATGCAAAGTATATCGTCATCAAATGGGGCGAGCGAGGCGCATTTATCTATGACGGCAAGGAATACTATGTGATCCCGGCAGAGGATGTGACCCCCGTTGACACAACAGCGGCAGGGGATATTTTCTCGGCGGTTATGACATATGTTTATATGCAGACCGGGAACATCGTTACAGCGGTGAAATACGCAAACGTTGCGGCGGCGATCTCCGTTACAAGACCGGGCGCCTCCACCTCCATCCCCACACGGGCAGAGGTTATGGAGTATGTAAAAAACAAGAAGAAGGATAAAACACAGGAGCTTCCCGACATCAGAAACGGCGGAGACGAATAAAAATGACTGAAAACGCCGCACAGGAGTTCAGATAATGGCTTTCTGTGCGGCTTGTTATCGGAAAAATGAAAGGGAGGATAAAGGGATGGTAATCATGGGTGTGGATTTCGGCGATGTGAGAACGGGCATTGCGGTCTGTGATAAATATGAAATGATGGCTCGGGATGAACCCATGGTAAAGGCGGACGGCTTCAAAAAGACCGCCGAGGCTGTCAGTGAACGCGCGAAGGAGCTGGGTGCTGAGCTTATTGTGGTCGGCAATCCGAAGAACATGGACGGAACAGAGGGCGCGCGAAGCCAAAAATGCCGTGATTTTGCCGAGTATCTCGGTGAGATCAGCGGAATCCCCGTTACCCTCTGCGATGAGCGACTGACGACGGTAAGCGCGCACAAGATACTGTCAGACAATAACGTAAGAGGGAAGAAGCGGAAGAACACAGTGGACTCCCTGTCTGCCAGACTGATCCTTGAGGATTATATGACCATGCGCAAAAACGGCGTGGTGTGATTTTCATCCGTCCCCGTGCCCATTGTTTGACGAATGACTCCGTGGAACAAATCGGAAAAAAGTTGAAAAAAGGTATTGACAAACGATGGCAGTCGTGGTATAATATTACCCGTTGACAGGGAATGCAGAGATGCAGGAACGAGTCAAATGCGGAAGTGGCGGAACTGGCAGACGCGCACGTTTGAGGGGCGTGTGGTGTACACCGTACGGGTTCAAGTCCCGTTTTCCGCACCATGGCGAGTGTTCTTACAGCATTTGAAATGTTGTAGAACACTCGCTTTCTTTATATCGCGACTTGGCAAGGTGCGTAGTTTACGACTACGCCCTTTCTTGTATTTACGGATACCTCGGGCACCGGTAGCGGGAACACTTCGGGAATGAAGATCGCACCCACACAGTTGTAATGAATGGTGAGGTGCTGTA
>SVSU01000091.1 GCA_015064135.1 Oscillospiraceae bacterium | reverse complement strand
CGCCATCGTAGAAATGATAGTTGTCGTAGCTGAGGTAGTGGGGGTTCACCTGAGCGACAAATTCGTCAAGATACTCATCATATGTATCCTCCCCCCACGCCCAGTTTGGCCAGCAGGGGAACAGGTTGATCATGGTGTTCTCATCGGGGGAATAACGGCGGAAGGCGGAGACCAGTTTGCCGAGGACGTCAAATTTTCCGCTGTTTGGCTCATCCTGTACCCACCAGCCGTCGATCACATCCATATAGTCGGCGTAGTCGGCAACAACCTCGGCGACGATGCGGTCGATCTCCTCGGCAGGTGTGTCGGGGAATACCTGACTATCGTTTCCGGCACTTGCGTCAATGATCCTCGGGTCCATGAGGGCGGAGCAGGTAAGTCCGTATTTGCGGAAAAGCTCGAGGGCTGCCTTGTTCTGCTCGGTGCCGTTGTTTTCAAGGGGGATTGTGGTAAAGCCGCAGTCAACGATCATCTGATAGAAGTGCTCATCCACCATATTGTCCCCGTAAAGACCGCCGTAGAAGGTGATCTCGAATTTCTTCATCCCCCGTGAAGGCTCAGCTTCGGGAGCTGCTGTTTCGGGCAATTCGGTATCGGGGGATGCGGTATCGGCGGATGTATCGCTTTCGTTTGCAGACCCCCGACCGCAGGAAACCGCACCAAGGGTCATGGATGCCGCCAAACCGGCAAGAAGGAAACGTTTCATAATGGTTTTCATGTGATATCCACCCTTTCGTCTGTAAAATACGGGATAATTCCACTCACATTGTACCAAAACAAGGGAAAAAAGTCAACCCTGACATACTTGCCGCAGGGTGCCGCCCTCGCCCTTTATCGAAAAAAGCACCCTCTCTGCCGCATCATTGCAAATTTCGGCATTTTCCCTATTGATTTTCGCCGCATTTTTATATATAATAGAAGATGTCTAATTATGCGATCGGAGGGACATATTATAAATACCCGAATATGACTCCCGACCGAAGGAAGGATCTCAAAAAATGAAGATCTCAAAGAAAAATGATATGGAAATCGAGCGCTTCTGCCGATTCTGTCAGCATTCCGCCCCCCTTGCCGGAGAGGACACCGTTCTCTGCCAAAAAAAGGGGATCGTTTCGTCGGAATATGTGTGCGGAAAGTTCACCTATGATCCGCTGAAAAGAGAACCGAAGCGGCTCGCGAAGGAAGTCAGGCTGGAATATGTGGAGCTGTGACTGCCCTGCCCCATTTGATTCGTTAAAATATACATGATATAAATCCGGAGGATACACATTTGATTATCGCACTTGAAGAAGCAAAATACAGACTTATCAATTTCCGCGCCAATATCACGGAGCTCGGAAGCGCACTGCAGATCGATCTGCTCCGCGAAAAGGCAAATGCTCTTGAAGCGACCACCCTTGAGCCCGAATTCTGGAACGACCAGGAGAACTCGGGCAAGGTACTGAAGCAGGTAAAGCAGCTGAAGGACAAGATCGAAGCATACGAAAAGCTCTCCGAGAAGCTGGAGGACACCATCACCCTCTGCGAGCTTGCCATTGACGAAAACGACGAATCCATGACCGACGAGGTGCTCTCCGAGGAAAAGGTTATTCTTGAAGCGGAGGAAAAGCAGCGCATCGAGATCCTCCTCTCCGGGGAATACGACGCAAACAACGCCATCATCAGCTTCCATCCCGGTGCCGGCGGTACCGAGGCGCAGGACTGGGCGCAGATGCTCTACCGTATGTACACCCGTTGGGGCGAGCGCCACGGCTACAATGTGAAGCTCATCGACTGGCTGGACGGCGAAGAAGCGGGGCTGAAATCTGCCACCATTATGATCGAGGGTGTAAACGCATACGGCTATCTGAAAAGCGAAAACGGTGTACACCGTCTCGTTCGCGTGTCCCCCTTCGACTCCTCGGGCAGACGTCACACCTCCTTCGCTTCCGTTGAGGTAATGCCCGAATTTGAGGACGACAACACACTGGAGATCAAGGAAGAGGATCTGGAAATCACCGCACACCGTTCCAGCGGTGCCGGCGGACAGCACATCAACAAGACCGACTCCGCCATCCGAATCCTCCACATTCCCACGGGTATCGTGGTGGGCTGTCAGACAGAGCGAAGCCAGCTCCAGAACAAGGAAACCGCCATGAAGATGCTGAAGTCCAAGCTTCTTGAGATCAAGGAAAGAGAAAAGCTTGACAAGATCGACGACATCAAGGGCGTCAAGACCAACATCGAGTGGGGCGCACAGATCCGTTCCTACGTTTTCATGCCCTACACACTGGCGAAGGACACAAGAACGGGCTATGAGGACGGCAACATCCAGGCTGTCATGGACGGCGAGATCGACGGATTCATCAACGCTTACCTGAAGCAGCAAGCCGCAAAATGATATAGAGAAGCGAAAGCCCATTACAGCCGCATTTTGCACGAGAACCCCTTTTCAAATGGGCCCCACCATTTGAAATCGGCTTCGCCGACCGGGCTTCTCCAATGGTTTTTCGCAGAATTACACAAAATGATGTGGGGAGATACGGTCGCTTTTTGAAAAAAGCTCCGCAAAAACTTTTATACGGATTGGTTTTTGCTCTCTTCATCACCATTACTCATCAAAGACTTATGAAAAAAGAAGAATCACGTTTTTCCCAATCCCTGATTTTCGAGGGGATGACATCCATCCGCGCCTGTATACACGGGTGGGAAAAGGGAATCAGCGACAGGCGGATCCGCAGAATCCTGCTTGACGGCGAGCGTTTGAAGAACAAGGGACGGGAGATCTCCTACCTGAAAGCCATGAGCTGCAAGCTGGGCTTCGACCTTGTGACAACGGACGGGGCTCGGATCGACTCCCTGACGGTGGGCAGCACCCACGGCGGCATTATTGCCGAATGCACCGAGCGCACCATCCCTTCCCTTTCGGATGTGACCGACCAAATCGCCCCCCGTGGGTTCTATGCCATGATTGAGGGTATCGAGGACCCCTACAACTTCGGCTACGCCATGCGCTCCCTTTACGCCTGCGGATGCAATGGTGTCATTCTCACGCCGCGGAACTGGATGAGTGCTGCCGGGGTGGTTTGCCGTTCCTCGGCAGGAGCCAGCGAGGTCATGCCGCTGTACATTGCGGAGGCTGAGGAGGCGGCGGCTGTTATGCGCTCCCTCGGCTACAAGGTGGTGTGCGCAGGGATCCGCGACTCGGTGTCCTCCTTCGACTGCGATCTCGCCTACCCCGTTTTCCTTGTGGTGGGCGGCGAGAAAAGGGGCATTTCCCGAGCCATGCTTGACCTTGCAGACACCGTTGTGCGAATCGACTACGCAGGTGAGTTCTCGGGCTCCCTGTCTGCGGCATCGGCGGCGTCCATGCTTGCCTACGAGGTCATGCGCAGCAACAGAAAATAAAAGAAGCACCCGACGGGGCACATCACCAATGAGTGCTCACGGGTGCTTTTCTTATACGGTGCACTTCTCTGCATCTATGCTATACCGAAAAAGGAGACAGACATGGAAATTCCACGCAAATATGAGCTTCAGACATACCTCTCCCCCATCTTCGACTCCCACATTGTTTACCACGAATCCGTTCTGTTCATCGAAGGGGAGGACACTGCCCCTCTTCTCTTCCCGGCGGACGAGATACTCGCTGTTTTTTCCGCAGATCTTACCGTTGAATATAAAAAAGGGACAGACTGGACGCTTGACAAAGGCTCTCTCGTCCGTCTCCCGCATTCCGGAATACCGCAGATCACCCTTGCGGAATACTACCCCTCAGAGCACCGTGACGGCATGGACTTCGGCTGCACTGTCCCCGGCAGGCCCTTCATCCGCTTCGGCGAGGGGGACACCTTCATCGGTCGGCAGGCTGCCGTCACCTATCGGCACAGCGGAACATGGGGCGGCAGGGTTCCCGTGTGTCAGGACAAGTTCCGCCGATTCCGTGAAAAGCTCACGTCGGGACAGCCTGTGCGCGTAGTTTTCTACGGCGACAGCATCACGGTGGGCGCTAACTCATCGGGGTTCATCGGAGTTCCGCCTCATGCCCCCGTCTGGGCGGAAATGGTGACGGAAGGGTTGAAGCTTCGCTCGGGCAACGATGCCGTCGAATACATCAACACGGCAGTGGGCGGCATGAACGCAAGCTGGGGGCTTGAGAACATAGCTGAGAGGGTCATCGCTCACCGTCCCGATCTTCTCGTACTCGGCTTCGGCATGAACGATGCACACATATCTCCGGATGAGTTTATCGAGCTCACGGTGAAGATGGTAAGGGAGGTACAGCGCGCCTGCCCCGAGTGTGACATTGCCCTCGTCGCCACCATGCTTCCCCACGACAAGGTGACAGGATTTTTCGGAAACCAGCTCCTCTTTGAGCCCCTTCTTGAAGCCTTCGCCGCGGAGGAGGATTCGGTCGGGGTCATTCCCATGACGAGCATTCACCGCCATCTGCTGACGCGCAAGCCCTATCACCACATGACGGGCAATAACGTGAACCACCCCAACGATTTTCTCGCCCGAATCTACGCCATGTGTGCCCTCGGCACCATTCTCGGCTGATAATAAAGGAAAACTGCACCGATCTCCATCACATCACAGGAATCGGTGCAGCATTTTTATATAATGATATTCACGCTCATTCGCTCTCGGCATTTGGGGCAGACCACGGTATGCTTGCCGCGCTTTCTCGGCAGCTTCAGCGTAATATGGCAGTGGGGGCACTTGCGGTATCTGGCAGTGCGAAAATCCTTCACTCTGTCCTTCAGCAGAACTGCCTCCGCCTTCACGGGACGGAACAGCTTCAGAAAAACTTCATTTTCGTGCCGCCGCTTTGTGTAATTCTTCGACATGGAGCGAAGGAGCGCAAGGAGCAGAATGCCCCACAGAATCACACGAATGATTGAAGATGTGAGGAAGCAGTTGACCACAAACAGAACAAAATACACGACCAAAAGGAAAAAATACAGTTCATCCACACCGTATCTTCCGTACATGAATGCGGTTAACTTTTGACGCAAGCGGTTCATTGGTACCCCCGAGGTTCGTTGTTGATTGTGATAACATTATATAGATTTTTTTTGCAAAAGTAAACCGAAAGTGAAAAACGGTCTATTAACTTGCTGTTAATTTTCAAATGCCGCCATGATCTCGCCCACAACTCCGTCCGAATATTCACGAAGAGCGTCAAAATCCATGGCATCCATATTGATCCTCTCCAGAGCAAAATGGGCTTCTCCGGCTTGTGCGAGAAGGGACACGGCCTCACCGAGCATGGCATCCATACACTTTCCCGTGAACCGCATCCTTCCCCCCGACGCCTTTACCCAATCCTTTTGCAAAAAACGGGCGGCGTTTACGGTTTTCACCACGGGGGAGGAGGGGGCGGCGGAAAAGAGGGTGCGGATCTCGGGGAAATACACCTCTTTTATCCTGTCGCCCACGGGAATGAGCCCGTATTCCGCCGACAGACCGCGAGCCATACAGGCATCCCCCAATGCACGAAGAAGCAGGTGCGCAATGCCGAAGGAATCCTGCACGCCCCACACAGTATTCGCCTTTCTCTCAAAGGCAGGGAGGGAGACCGCCCCCTTCATGGTAATGCTTGAGGTGTAGAAGGTGCTTTTTCGGGGAGTGCCGTTCAGACCTCGGCGCACTTCCCTTCCGCACAGCGCCTTTGCCGTCCGAGCCGCCCATGCGCGGAGCTTTTCCCATTCCACAGCATCACGCAAAGCCGCCATTCGCTCCGATTCCACCGTCTCCGTCGCTTTCAGGTAGCTGTATGCGGCGCGGTAGAGGGAGGTTTTTTTCTCCGAAAGAGCTGCAATTTCCCCTCTGCGCTCCGACAGCTTATCTCCGTCGAGGAATCGGGACAAATCCACGATGGAGGAAACGGCGGCAGGGTATTTCATCTCCCTCACATGGGGGAAGGTGCCGTCCGTGATCCCGATCTTCCCACCGAGAACAACGGCATCAAAGGAATCGGGGTCGGAGCCGCAGAGGAACGCGGTCACGGGGATCCCCCGTTTCACCGCCCCCTCCGCCGCTTTTTTCATAAGGCTTGATTTTCCCGTTCCGGCCCCTCCCTTGATGATATACAGCCGAGCGAGCCCTTCTTCGGAAAGGGGTTCGGAAAGGGTGAGAAAACCGCGGCCCGTATTTGCTCCGATGAAGCAGGTGTCCGAATGGGGGATGTTTTCAAGGGGAGAGAATCCGTCATAAACTGTTTTCATGGCAAAACTCCAATCTTTTCTTGATTTACAATGCCATGTTATGCGAAAAGAGGAAGATGGGTGAATTTCTGCCGACGTTTGAGCACCAAAAGAGCACCCATGATACGACATAGCGTATGGAAAGGGTGCTCTGCTGTTTTATTATGTTTTGGGGTTCACTTGAGTTGGAAAGGGTTTATACCTTCTCGATCCAGCCCATTGTGTCCTCGCACTTGCCCCACTGGATGCCTGTGAGTGCATCGTAGAGCTTCTTTGAGATGGCGCCGATCTCGTTGTTGTTGATAACCATGGTCTCGCCGCAGTCGAACAGCTCGCCGATGGGGGAGATAACAGCCGCTGTACCTGTGCCGAATGCCTCGTCCAGCTTGCCGTTCTTGTGTGCCTCGATAACCTCGTCGATGGACAGCTTTCTCTCCTCAACGGGAACGCCCCAGCTCTTCAGCAGTTCAATAGCGGAACGTCTTGTAACACCGGGGAGGATGTTTCCGTCGGTGAGCTCGGGTGTGATTACAACACCGTCGATGACGAAGAACACGTTCATGGCGCCCACCTCGTCGATGTACTTTCTGTGAATACCGTCAAGCCACAGAACCTGCGCGTAGCCCATCTGCTCTGCCTTCTGCTGACCGATGAGGGATGCCGCGTAGTTGCCGCCGATCTTCGCCAGACCCGTGCCGCCCTTTACGCATCTTACATACTCTCTCTCAACGCAGATCTTAACGGGGTTGATGCCTGCTTCATAGTAGGAGCCGACGGGAGAAAGGATAATCATGAACAGGTATGTGTGGGAAGGATGAACGCCCAGCATGGAGTCGGTGGCGATGATGAAGGGTCTGATGTAAAGGGATGTGCCCTCCTCGGTGGGAACCCAGTCCTTGTCCACGTCAACAACTGCCTTGATCGCCTGAAGTGCGTCTGCAGGATCGATTCTCGGTACACAGAGACGGTCGCAGGTGTTGTTCATTCTTTCAATGTTCCGGTCAGGTCTGAACAGCTGGATGGTGCCATCTGCGGTTCTGTATGCCTTCATACCCTCGAAAAGCTCCTGGGCATAGTGGAACACCATAGCGGAGGGCTCAAGGGAGATGGGGCCGTAGGGGACGATTCTTGCATCGTGCCAGCCCTTCTCGGTGGAATAGTTCATGAGGAACATATGGTCGGAAAAATGCTTGCCGAAGCCCAGCTTATCGGATGCGGGCTTAACTTTGGGGGAATCTGTTCTTTGAATGGTGATATTCAGCATATTTATACTCCAATCTGACGCATCTGCGCCGACAAATTTTACTATAATAAAGTGCCACTCTATATTATACACTCTTTTTGACGAAAGTGCAAGATTTTTGTCCACTGTTTTCAATTTATTTTCAAAAATATTTTCTGTGGGGTATGCCGCGCACCGCCTCGTCATATACTTTTAGCGAGCAAACCATTACAACGGAGGTTTCAATGAAAAAAAACCATTTTTTCACTACACTGTTTGCGGCAGGGCTTCTCGGGGCGGCGATGTCGGTCTGCCTCACCTCGCCTGCTCATGCCGCAGCTGCCGAGATCCTCTCCCCTGCCCTTGAAAACCTGTCCGCGGAGGTATGCATGGTAAAGTCGGGACTTGTGTGCACCGATGTGTGCTTTGATGCCTCCGACTTCACACACGGTGTTGGCTGTCCCGTGGATTCCATCACCATTACCGCCCTTCCCCCTCAGTCAAGCGGTACCCTGATGATCGGCAACGCGCCTGCCGCCGTCAATCAGACCGTTTCCGCGGCAAATCTGAATTTTCTCCGCTTTGTTCCCGGGGAAAACTGTCTGTCAAGCACCTTCCGCTTCAAGGCTGAGGGTGAGTAC
>SVSU01000090.1 GCA_015064135.1 Oscillospiraceae bacterium | reverse complement strand
GCGTGACAGCTTCCACGGGGGTCTATCCCACATATTTCGGCAAGCCCTATGCGGAAACCGTGGAGATGATCGAGGAGATCACCGCTGAGGGCAGAGCCGATATGTGCATCTTCGGTGATCGCTTGTACACCGATATTGCAACGGGCAAAAATCACGGTATCCTTTCCGTCCTCGTCCTCACGGGAGAAACGAAAACAGAGGATGTGGATGCCGCGGAAGAGAGCGCAAAACCCGATATTCTCCTCGGCAGCCTCGCCGATGCGGATGCGCTCATGTTCTGAAATGAAAATCCGAAAACTGTTTTACTGTATGGTAAATTTCACTCCCCGATAATCTCCTCACCGATTGCCTGACCGATTATCCTCGCCGCAGCACAGGCTTCCTCCACGCTTGAACCGACCGCACCCATTTCAAGCAGGAGGGAGCCTTTTGTATATTGCTGATTAAAAGATGCGGAGCGCAGATTGATGGGGCGCATGAGGTTTTGGTGTTCGGAATGGAGCCTGCCCTGGACTCGACAGGCGAGATTGAAGTTGTCCCCCCAGCCCGTATGACCCGAGCCGCCGTGATCCGTTCCCACAACGAACATGACCTGAGCGCAGGCTTCTCCGTCGATCTCCGTTACGGGACGTATGGTTTTCCCCCCGTCGGCATAAGGGATGGAGTCGCGGTGCAGATCGAATATGTAGGAGATGGAAGGGTATTCCTTGAGATATTCCCTTATTTTCAGCGAGGCATTATAGTAGGCGAGGGTAAAATCCTCCGCATCGAACATTTCCTCGCAGAACAATACGTTGATCCCCATTCCACGCAGAGTCTCAGCCAGAGCCTCCCCCACGGCAAGAATGTTTTTTTCGCTGTTTAAACTGCGGTACTCGCTTTCCGAAGTATGGGATGCTCCGTTTTTGGCATAAGATTCCGTGCCGTGGGTGTGAAGGATCAGCACAACAGGGGCGTCCTCACCGAATTCGGCATAAAGTTCCGAAAGGGGCGGAATGGCACGGTCAGAATGGGGGCTGAGACTGACTTCGTAGGGGGTCTCGTTGATGAGGGATAGCCCGTATGCTCCGTCTGCGGAAATGTCTGCGGACAGAATGCCCACGTCACCGCCGTTTCCGTCATCAGGTTCGGATGACTGAGGTTGATGCACGGTTTCCTCCGCGGCGCTTTCGTGCTCGTTTGCCGGGAGGGAGGTGAGATCTGCGGTTTCCTCTGCTGCTGTGGTTTCCGTTTCTTCCGCAGGGGATACAATGCTGATGTTTTCTCTGCCGCCAAAGAGTTCGCCGAGGACAATGGCGCCGATCCCCTCTTCCGTTAAATGAGCAATGCCGTTTATTACAGTGACGGCTATGATGAGGACGGCAAATGCCCCGAGCGCGAAAAATACCGCTTGTGTGATATACCGCAGTACGTTTCCGTTGGTTTTTTCCTCCGCTGCTGTCTCAGGCGAAGGGGAGTCGGCGTCCTGCTCACAGACGGCTTCCGGCTTGATTTCATCGGCGGCTTCTGCGGACAGATTTTCCGACGGGGGCGATTCCTCGGGCAAGGGCTCTTTTTTTTGTTCCGTTTCCATGTCAGCCGCAGTCTCGGGAGGCGGAAGAAGGGCGATGCTGTTTTCCTGTTCCATGGTTTTACATTTCCTTTCGTCATATATTGATAGCCTTCGCTTTTACACGAAAACATAGTTATCTATTCTTTTATATATGCGAAAAAAAGGGAAATAGAACGGTCTCCCGTCGGAAATATTCTCATCCTGCCAGTGGGGCGGAGAAGATACTGTTTACAGCATGGGCGATCAGGTCTGCATAGCATTCGGTGATTGTGTCGATCTCACTGAAGGAAACAAGAAATTCTTCGGTGAAGCTGCCCTCCGCCGCACCGTATGCTTCAGCCAGAACGGAGGAGCGTATAACAGTGGGTACGCAAATGGATATGACGGGGCAGGGCATGGTTTTTGCGCTGATCTCGTCGCCGCCCGAGCCGCATCCGGCACCTGCCGCCGTACCCCTGTCCGTTATCTGAACAACGGAGGCGAGCCTTTTCACTGTTTTTGCCGCCGCCGCATCTGCCGTAATGATGAGGTCAGCCCCAAGATGCTTCGCCATGACCTTTATGTGCTCCCCCGTCCCGATCCCCGATTGTGAAGGGACTCCCGTTTTCATAACATACATCTCCGTAAATCCTGCGGAACGGAAAAATGCATCCCTTCCCCCTACCATCAGTCTGCTGCAGATCATGGGACCCAGCGCATCTGCCGTGATGCCTTCGTTGCCGAGTCCGCAAAACAGCACTTTTCCCGAACGGAGACAGAATCCCACACGAGTCAGATACCCGAGCAGAACTTCCGTGAGTGCTGAACGGGCGCGGTTTCGCACATCATCTCCGCAGAGCCATAGTTTTCCCGTGATAAGAGTGTGGTAGGACGCGCCGCCGTCGAGAAATGCGTGGGATATCCTGACCCCGTTTTTTGTGTATTCTCTGTGTGAGGCTTCATGAATGCTGTCTGCTGCCTGACGGTCAAGCTGTTCAATGGCAAGGTGGTTCAAGTCTGTCTGTCTGAATTCATTGGTTTTACGGTTCACTTTCAGTGTTTCTCCTGTGTTTTTCGTGATAAAAAAAGCGGATGCCCTATTATTCCCTGACGGTGAAGTGTATATCCTGTTTCAAAGGAAAAAAACGTGTTCAAAACGCACAAAAAACATATTGATGAATTGTGCATATAGATGAAACTTGGGCTCGGATTGAAATAATAGGTTGATTATCGGGGAAAAAAGTGCTATAATATGGTGAGTTAAAATAACCAATACGGAATTCGGTTGGTTGAAGAGAAAATTCGAGGAGGATTTTACATAATCATGAAAAAGGCATTATCCCTTATTCTTGCCGCGATCATGAGCGCTTCCGTGCTTGCAGGCTGCACCACTCTTGAAGGAGACGACAAGGGTGCGATCATTGATATGTATCTGACAACAGAAGTATATGATTTCGACCCCCAGAGCAGCATTATCGACGATGCTCAGCTGAAGGCTCTGCGTCTTTGCTGGGAGGGTCTGACCACCATTGATGAGAACGGAAAATGGCAGAAGGCTTTGATGAAGAATTATTCCGTTGAAGTGGACGACGGTGAATCTTTCTCTATTATTGTAAACCTGAAGGATACAAGATGGAGCGACGGCCGTACCGTTCAGGCGGCAGACTTTGTTTATTCCTGGAAGCGTCTCCTGGAAGCCGAGGCTCCTCACGAAGCGGCAGCACTTCTTTATGACATAAAGAATGCGCGCGATATCAAGATGGGCGACGCCACCATCGACGACCTGGGCGTTGCGGCGGTTGATACTTATGTTCTTCAGATAGAATTTGAAGAAAAGATTGACCTCACCAGATTCTTCGAGAACTGCTCTTCTCTTGCTCTCGTTCCCCTGCGCGAGGATGTTATCACAAGATACGGCGAGGATGTATGGGGCAAGAAGGCGGCTACCATTGTAACAAACGGTCCTTTCCAGCCCAGAGAGCTGACAGAGGGCAAGGATGGTGAAGACGGAGACGCCATTATGAGATTGGAGCGTTCTGCTTACTATTACCTTGATCCCGAAAAGGAAGAAGCCCTCGATAAGTATGTAATTCCCTTCAGACTTCTTACCAATTACAGCACAGGCGATGCGTCCGCACAGCTTGCAGCTTATGAAGAAGGCAAGATCTTCTACAACGGCGAAATTCCCATGGATAAGCGTGCAGAGCTGAAGGATTCCGCAGTTATCACAGATATGATGACTACACATACATATGTGTTCAACACAAAGAATCCTCTCTTTGAAAAGGCAGAGGTTCGCCGTGCACTCTCCATGGCACTCGACAGAGTAACAATGGCTGAGATCGCGGTGTATGCGGATCCTGCAGCAGGCTATATTCCCGGCAAGGTGCTCGACACCGCAAAGGGAACATCCTTCCGTCAGGTGGGCGGTGAGCTGATCTCCGCACAGGCTGATGCGGCAGGTGCAAAGGCACTTCTTCAGAGCGCAGGTGTTACAGGCGGTTCCTTTACCATTACTGTCCGCGGAGATAACCCCGTTGATCTGGCACTTGCCGATTATGTAAAGGGTGTATGGACCGGTCTCGGCTTTGATGTAACCGTTGAGGCAGCCGAAGTGGATCCCGAGGGCGCGTACGTTGACGATGATTACTATGCGGTGGACGATCATCAGGCAAAGTATGACTCAGGCGAATTTGATGTGATCGCCATTGATATGAATATGCTGTCTCCCGATGCATTCGGTGCGCTGGCTCAGTTCTCCGCAGTATTCTCCGGAAACGGCGTGGATATGAATTCCGAAACCTATGATGTTTATACTCATGTTTCCGGTTACTCCGATGCTGACTACGATGCACTGATCGAAAGTGCTTTCGCCGAAAAGGATACGGCGAAAAGAGCAGAGATTCTGCATCAGGCAGAGGCAAAGCTCCTTGAAGATATGCCCGTATGTCCCGTTATCTTCGTGAAGGATGCATACCTTGCTTCCGACGAGCTCAGCGGAATTTCCTCCGACTACTACGGAGCAAGAGATTTCAAGGATACCAAACTGAAGGATTACATGACATATAAGGCGCTGACCGAAACAGCGGAGTAATCCTGTCGGACAATCGAAAACAAAAGATAAAATCCGTAAGGATCCCGAAATAAAGGCTTGAATAAGGGTTTTTATTTCGGGATTTTTATCCTTTTAAAAAGCAGCGTGCACATAGATGCCGAGGGCATTGAAGGAGCGTGCGGATTTCTCCCGACTGCGGGACACTTTATTTATCAAAGAAGGGAATCGGAACAATGGCAGAGAAACTGCGTTCGTCGGATCAGATAAAGGTGTTTATCCTGTACCTTTTGGATAAAATCGGTTATCCCCTTGAGTATACGGATATTGCAACTATCATTATCAGAGACGGTCTTGTTGATTATTTCGATTTTGTTGAGCATTTTCATCAGCTTCTTATGGCGGGACATATCGCAAAGCTCCCGAAAAACGGCTCCGATGCTGTGGCGGCAGATGCGGCGGAGGAGGACGAAGGCAGGATAGATTGGCTTTTCGAGGTGACAGATACGGGAAGAACAATCGCAAAGGGGCTTGCCGATGACCTTCTTATGACAGCCGTTCGGGAGAAAAGTTATATCAGTGCCATGCGGCATCTGTCTCTTGAGAGACGAAAAGCGGTAATTACCCAGTCAAGCGAGCAGGAGGGAACAGGATATATTTTCCACTGTTCCATCAACGATATGGACGGTCTTGCACTGAATCTTTCCATCAGAGCAGATTCCTATAACCAGCTCAGCCGCATGAAACAAAATTTTGAGGAGCGCCCCGATGTGGTCTATCGTGGGATCATCGCTCTTGTTACGGGAAATGTGAACTATCTGTTTGATACATAATGAAACAGCGGTTTTTTGGGGAAAAGATTGTTAAATTGTTTCTTTTCGTCGTTCTGTAACCCTTATAACAAAAGAAAAAACCGAAAAAATATAAAAAATATTGGCAAAACTATTGACAAATTTATGGTTTGTGCTATAATAATCGTATAGTATTGTATTTCTTGATTTATGACCTGTTTGAGGCTATCCGTTATATGATTTTCGTGATGGGAGTGTACGGAGTGGAAAATGAAGTAAACACCCTTGTCGCTCGAGTCAAAAACGGGGACGATGCAGCATTCGGTGTTCTGTGTGAAATGTATTCCGCGCTGACAGAGAGTATGGTGAAACGATTCGCCCCCTCTCTTGGTATAAAGAACGGAATTCCTCAGAACGAGGCGGCAGCCGATCCGGATGAGATGAAGCAGGATGTTGTCATGGCATTGTACAAAGCTGCCCGTACATATGATGCGGACGGTGTAGGGAAGAATGTCAGTTTCGGCTTGTATGCAAAGATCTGCATGAACAACGCTATGATAACAAAAGTTCGCAAGTATAAAAGCACGCTGAGAAAACTGGAAAAGAACGCCGGGATGATCAGTGTAGAGAAGCAGCATAAGCGTTTTGAAGCGGATTCGGTATGGCAAGGTTTGGACCTTGCCGACTTGTCGGATTCTTTGAAGAATGCAGTAAAAGAGCTTTCCGAATACGAACGGAAGGTGTTTGATTTATACATTGACGGCAAAAGCACCGGGGAGATAGCGTCGGAATTGAATCGAACTGAAAAGTCGGTGAGCAACGCTTGTTATCGGGTGAAAACAAAAATCAAGGGTCTCTTGAAAAAATAATACGGTATCATCGGGGTGAAATAATCTCCGTGTATATAAATACGCCCGAATAGCTTAACTCAGAGCGTTGGTTTCAAAGGTAACGGTTAGAGTCCGTTGAGGGCAAAATCATCAACCAATTTTTTAAAGCGAGGAAAAAAAGATGTACGAGGACAAGACCTTAGTGTGCAAGGAATGCGGAAACGAGTTCGTATTCACAGCAGGTGAGCAGGAGTTCTATGCAGAAAAGGGATTCCAGAATGAACCCCAGAGATGCAAGGCATGCCGCGACAAGAGAAAGAGCGCAACAAGAGAAGCAAAGGAAATGTTCACTGCTACTTGCGCAAACTGCGGACAGGAAGCAAAGATTCCCTTCCAGCCCACAAACGACAGACCTGTATACTGCAGCGAGTGCTTCGCAGCAATGAAGAACAACCAGTAATCTGTCAGCATTGAGCAGTCAATGTCATTACTGCAGTAATTTTTACTTAAGTAATAAAAAAACAGCAGCCCATTCACGAAAAAGTGTGGGGCTGCTGATTTTTTTGTTGTGGAATTGAATTACTTTCCCGTCAGCTTGAAGCGGAGAGTGCCAAAGTAGAACTTGGGCAGCTTCAGCATCCTCTTGAATCTCCACGGCTCGCACAGGAGGCGGTAGAACCACTCAAGCCCCAGCTTGATAAAGATGGCAGGCGCACGCTTCACAACCCCTGCATAGCCGTCGAGAGAGCCGCCCAGCCCCAGCATGACCGTCACATTCAGCCTGCCGCGGTTGGCATAGATCCACTTTTCCTGAGCAGGGGCACCGAGGCAGACAAAGAGCACATCAGCACCCGAAGCGTTGATCTTTTCGATGACGGCATCGTTTTCGGCGCCTTCTTTTTTGAAATAGCCGTCGTTGGTGCCTGCGACTACGATGCCCGGATATTTCCTCTGAAGTTCCTCTGCCGCTTTTTCTGCGACTCCGGGCTTGCTGCCCATGAAAAAGATGGACTTGGACCCGTCGGTGAGGGAAGCGATCAGTCGTTCTCCCACTTCAATTCCCGCAACTTTGCCCTTCAGGGGAGTTTGCAGAATTTTTGCCGCTTTGACAACACCGATACCGTCGGGGCAGACGACCTCAGCGGAGTTGATGACTTCGTAGAGCGAGTTGTCCTCAATGCAGGACTGCACGATTTCAGAGTTTGGGGTAAAAACTGCGGTCTGCTCTCCCTTGTTCAGCCGGGCAAGGATCAGTTCCACGGTTTCGCTGAGGGTCAGGTTGTCAAAGTATATTCCTCTGATGTTGATTTTCATGACGGTCTCCATTTATTATTTATAGTATGTGATTCGGTCAATTTTCACCGTTCCGTCCATTCCCTCGATAAGCTCGTAGTAGAGCACACGGCTGGCATCGCTGTCGATATCATTGCGGAAGGTACCCGTGTTTTTGTGTATCTTGTAGGAAACGTTGAAGGTGTAGGTTACGGTCTTGTCCTCGTTTTCCGTCATGGTCAGCTGTTCGATGAGGATATCATAGAGCATCTGAGGAGGGAAGGAGTCACGGGGTTTGTTTGAGGCATAATAACGATCGGTGAAAAAGGTGTTGTAGGTTTCGGCATCACCGGCAATAACGGTGTCAAAATAGGTGCCGAAGAATTCCACGGGTCTGCCGTGTTTCGCGTAGTTTCCGTCTGTGACAGCCATGGTTTCGCCGCCGTTTTTGTAGTACAGGTAGCGATCAAGCCCCATATATACGGAGTCGGCGGTGATATCCAGATCATAATCGATGGGATGAAAGAGGAAGGTTTTTACCTCATCCGAATACATGGATGTGGCTTTCGTTCCTTCGGTGTCGAGAAAGC
>SVSU01000089.1 GCA_015064135.1 Oscillospiraceae bacterium | reverse complement strand
ATCATCCTATAAGTAAACAATACAGCACACAGAACACCGCGAGGAGCATTTCCTTGCCGATGTCCTGTGTTGTATTTTTTCAAATCTCGATTGTGCTGTTCTGCCTTTTTTGTCGATTAATCTTGACAGAGACAGACTTTTGTTGTATCATAAATATGTACATTTCTCACATTTTCCGGTTTGTTTTGATCGTCTGAGCAAAGCCTCGATAACCGATATAAAAAATGCTATATAACAACAAAAGGTATAAGTTATGAAAAAAGAATTTGAAAAAAACTACATCAATGTCTTTTACCAGCCCGGAGACGAACCGGTTTTCTGTTACAGAACAGGGCTGACCGTTTATGAAGAAACCTTCAAGCAGGGTGCTCTGATGGCAAGCGGCTGGAATACTGCGGGCTATCCCCTGAACGTCCTTTCCAACTGCAATTCACGGATCGATACGGACAGATTCGATGAGCCCCAGTCCTTCAACCTTGTCATCGACGGCGAATACTGCGATATGGGTCTCACATTTGTTTCCTTTGAAACAGAAAAAGAGGACGGAAACACCCATGCAATCGTCACTCTCCGCTGTGAATTCAAGAAGATTACCGTAAAGGTACATACGCTCCTCGACGGCAGTCCCGTTTTCTCCCGCTGGCTTGAGGTTATAAACAATTCCGACGCTTCCGCCGCTATCAGCGAGTTGTCTGTTATGAGTGGCGGAATCGAAATTATCGACCGCAACCGTGTGACATATGCAAAAAATCCCGAGGAATACTATTCTCTCGGCTATATGGACGGTGCCAACTGGGGACACGAGGGAGATTTCTCATGGCATCCCCTCACCGCAGACGAGCACTCCTTCAGCGGCAGATTTACCCGTGAAAGATATCGTCATCCCATGTTCATGCTGAAGAACAACCTCCTCGGCACCATCCTGATCGGACAATTGGGTTGGAGTGGCGGCTATAAGTTCTCCTTTGACTATAACACTTACCCCGATCAGGCAGATACACGTCTCTCTTTCAAGATGGCTGTGGATTCCTATAAGCCTCTGAAAGTAGTGGACGCAGGTGAAGTCTACACCTCCCCCGTTGTTTACATCGGTATGGTCAGCGGCGACCACGACGATGCGGTAAACGGCATGAATGCACACCTCCGCAATACGGTATTCAAGGCAACCGAAAAGGTAACAAACGCTTGCCTTGTAGGTTCAGGCATGGGTGCGGAACACGACATGAATGTAGACACCACCAAGCAGTTCATCGATCAGATGGTTCGTGCAGGTGCTGAAATTTTCATCATCGATGCTGGCTGGTATTGCCCTCCCGCAAAGGAAATGGAGTGGGGACCCCGTACGGGCGACTGGTATTACGACAAGGACAGATACCCCAATGGTCTCAAGGAGATCAGTGATTACTGCCACGAAAAGGGAATCAAATTCGCCCTTTGGTGTGAAGTGGAGAGAATGGGTCATTATACCAATGCGTACAAGGAGCATCCCGAATGGTTCACCACCAACATCAAGGGGGAGCTGCAGGACGGCTACCTGGATCTTTCCATCCCCGAAGCCCTCGAATGGGCAGAAGCGGAAGCGGCCCGTGTCATTACCGAGTACAATCTTGACCTGTATCGTGTGGACTACAATACAGGCGCGCATGCCCTCTTCCATGTAAACGAAACCGCCGGCAGACGGGAGTGCAAGTCCGTCAAGCAGGTTGAAAACTTCTTCAAGCTCTATAACAATCTCAAGAAGAGATTCCCCGATGTGGTGTTTGAAAACTGCGCAGGAGGCGGTGGACGGACTGACATTGGCATGGTCTCCAACTTCAACCACACCTGGGTAACAGACTGGCAGGTTCCACCAAGATCTGTACTGATAACAAACGGCTTTACTATGGCACTTCCTCCGGAAAGAGTGGACCGTCTTGTTGCAGGTATGGGATGCCATACCTATGCCTCTCTGGATCTCCACATGAGAAACGCCATGTTCGGTCATATCTCCCTCAACGTATTCGGTCCCAGAGATGCTGAGATGAATCCTCAGGTTTTTGAATTCATCCGACACAGCACAGACCTTTACAAGAATTTCATCCGCCCCATTATTCCCACATCAAAAATTTACCACCACACGCCCGACTGCAAGGAAGCTCTTCGTCTGGGTCGTGCGGTCCTGGAGCTTGCTTCTGAGGATATGACAAAGGGTATCCTCGGCGTATTTACGCTTTGCTGTCATGTGGAAGAACCCATCACCGTATATCCGAAGGGACTTGATGTCAGCAAGAACTACCGTGTATTCTTCGACAACACAAGAACATCAGCCATTGTCAGTGGGTATGAGCTGATGAACAGCGGTATCAGAATCTCCATCCCCTCCTCCCTCTCCAGTGAACTGATCACATTTGAAGCTGAGTAATTTCTGATGAACCAGCTACACAAAAGCGGGGCAACGTACTATAGCGTTGCCCCCGTTTTGTATACAGAACGGAACTGCCGCATTACGGCGATGGTTACAACAGTACCGATTACCACACAGGCAGAATACAGAAAAATACAAATAAATGCCGGGGGATGGACAGTAAGGTTCCCCGTTTTTACAATAAGAAACACCAAACTCACCGGCCTGAGGCCCCCACTCCACCCGTTATTCGCCTCTCAAACATTTTTTAAAGCAAACTGAAGTGTAAAAAAGATACAGGCTCCGAATAACCAAACCCATTCCATGTTATCTCATGCGGCTGTCTTGCGGAAGAGTCGCGCCTTTGCCCCAATCATCAGCCAGAGGGGTCAGATTATCGTTGGCATATGCCATTCTGTCTGCCTTGTTTCTAAAATCGGGAATAGGATAGCTTGCACTTCCGTTCAGAACACTGCGCCATGCCTGGATAGCAGTAGCAGCCATACGCGTTGCAGTATATACGTCAAAATCGGGACCCTGATTTCCCTTCAGATACTCAAGGAAATTGTGGACAACCCAAAAATCTCCGCCCCCGTGTCCCGCTTTTTCTGCCAGTTCGTTGTTAGTCTGCCATGTGGGACAGTAGATTTTCTCCTCTTCCTCCCCCTCGGGAAGATTCCAGGGTACATAATTCAGCCGAACGGCACTCCCGTTGCCGCGTACCGTTTCAATTGCACCGTCCGTGCAGGCAAGACGGTACCATGTGCCATGGGAAGCGAACATAGCACAGCCCGTTATGCGGAATACCGAATCGTTGTCCATGCCAAGAAGCATAATTGCCGCTACGTCGTTGTATTTTCGGTTAATTCGCTCTGCCCGCCCCTCGTCGTAACAGGTTCTTGCATTGACAGAAACAGGAAGTGCCCCTGTCATATGAATCAGCGGAGCGAGGGAATGGGTGAGGTAATAGGTCACAGGATTATATTTTCTCCAATGATGCTCCTCGGGGTCAAGGTCTCTGATTTCCTCAATGCTTGAAGGATGGCAGTATTCGCCCTCCCCATACATAACCTTACCCAGACTCCCTGTTTCATAGACACGTTTCATTTCCAGACGTGCTGCCGCAAAGGGGTAATTTTCCGCAAGAGTATACTTTCCGCCCGTTCTCTCCACAGCTTCAACAAGCTCAACGCACTCTTTCATGGTTACCGCCGCCGTGGTTTCGCTGAGGACAGCAATTCCCTTTTCAAGAGCACGGATAGCGAAAGCTGCGTGTTCGTGGAAATAGTTTGCAAGTACGACCGCATCCATTCCGCATTCGATAAAATCATCAAAATTATTGAATGCCAAAGCCTCGGGGAAGTTTTCCGTCGCTTTGTCCAACTGATCCTTTCTGCGGTCGCATAGTGCGTATACACAGGCTTCATCGGAAAAGTTGTTTTTGATCTGATCTGCAACAAACATACCTCTGCCGCAGCCAAAGATACCGATCTTGAATTTTTTCATATCCATAACTATACTCTCCCCAAAAAAATTTTGTTTAGTCTTGTAAAACACCATCGGATTTGCTATAATAATGTAAATTGCAGTTCAATATAAATTAAAACTTAAACTGTGATTTTATTATATCATAGCGATTCTTTTTTTTTCATGTACACAATCGCTAAACTTCCACGGACTATTTCGTGCTGTTTTCACAAGTGAAAGGAGGGTGTGATGAATAACAAAAAAATTACAGATCTTGCATCGAAATACAACGTATCCATCACCACGGTTTCCAAGGTAATTCGCCATTGCAGTGCTGTGGACACCAACACCCGTCAGCGGATTCTGAACGAAATACAGGCACACTCGCCCTCTGATTGCGGATGCTGTGACATATACTGCATCCTCCCCGATGTCCCCCACTATTTTTGGGGTGAGCTCCGACGAAGCTTTGACGAATATTCACCTCCCCGTGACATTGCGGTAAAATTGAACATTTATACTCACCTCATCGACGAGGAAACGGTGCTCCATTACCTGTCGGAAGCAGAAAAAATGAATGCAGCAGTAATCATTCTTTCGACTCACATAACGAAACGAATCCACGACAAGCTAAACATTCTCCTTCCCGGACGCCTGATCATTCTTCTCTCCGAACAATACCCCTTTACAAACGGCTTTTATATAGGTTCCGACCCCTTTTCCGACGGTTATGCCATGGGAAAGCTTTACACACGAAAACTCTCATGCAACAAACTCGGGGTACTGCGGTTATCGGTGGACCATAACGCGGAAAAACGGCTGAGTGGATTTTTGTCCGCACTGAAAGAGTCGGATTCCGTCACTCCCTCTGAGGTAATCTCTGTCACGGACGAAACCTACTCTGAAAAAACAGCCGCCGCCCACATCGCAAACCTTCTTTCCATGCACCGCGATACCATTGACTGCATCTATTCTCCCTTCGGCATCCCCCGTCTTCCCCTTGCTGTTCGGAAAGCCGAACTGAAACCCCATACAATACTCCTCGCCCACGACACCTTCACCGATTTTGACGCCATAACACCGCCCAAAGGGTTTCATGCCGTATGCAATCAGAGCTTGTACACCCAAGGAAGCACCGCACTTTCCTTAGCCGAAACCTTTATTCGCACCGGCCGGTACCCCCCAACAAAAAACACATATGTACCATCTGTCATCCGTACAGCCGACTAAAAAACGCATCTTTGAACCACTTGATTGTACCGGGAAAACGACAATAATAATCACACCATATAAAAGTGATACCATGCGTATTGCCCGGGTCAACAGAGGCTCCTGCAGTTTCTGCGGCAGGAACCTGTCCTTTGAGGCAAGAACTGCCGGGAACAATCGAGATTTAACAAAACAGGATACCGTTTGGAAATTGAACCTTGCGGTATCCTGTTTTATTGTGATTCCCTGCTCCCGAACCGATTGACACATCGCGGCAAGTATAGTATAATATTAAAAAAGATACTAAGGAGAAAAATGTTATGGACACAAAAAGAAAACTTCAGTTCCGCAAGGACGGTACGTTTCGGGTTTTGATGATGTCTGATCTTCAGGAATCCTCCCAATATGATCCGAGATCGCTGCGTTCCGTTGAGGCCGTGCTGGATGAGGGCGACCCCGATCTTGTGATTTTAGGAGGGGATAACTGCAACGGTCCCGAGATCAAAAATGAACAGGATCTGCGCGATTTTCTGGATATTTTCACCGCCCCCATGGAAAAAAGAGGAATCCCGTGGGCGCACGTATACGGAAACCACGACCACGACGCACCGGTAGACATTTCCCGTCAGCAGGAGATTTACGAAAGTTATTCTTTTTGTGTGTCCGGGCATACGGATGACAGCGTACATGGAAAATCAAATTTTCTCCTTCCCGTATATAATTCAAAGGACGAGATCGCCCTGGCTGTCTGGGGACTGGACACCAACCATACCGTAGACGAGTTGGACTTTCTTGTGAACGGCAAAATGGATGAAATGGCAGGCTTGCCAAACTGTCCCGTTGGCTATGGCGTGTGGGGTATGTTATACTTTGACCAGCTCTTATGGTATTACAACACCTCCCTGCAGCTTGAAAAAACAATGGGCAGAAAGGTCCCGGGACTGTTATGTATGCATATTGCGCCATACGAATACCTGACCGCCTGTGCCAATCCCGAGATTTGTGTCAGAGAAGGCGACTTCTCCGAGGGGCTTGGGACCATGCCCTTTAACCCGGGGCTGTTTGCCCTTCTCTTACAGCGCGGAGACATCAGGGCAATCTGCTGCGGCCATACACACAGAAACGATTTTGATGCGGAATACTGCGGAATAAGGCTCCTTTGGGATGCGTGTGTGGGATATCGCTGTTACGGTGTTGATGAGCGCCGCGGAGGACGGTTGTTTGTCTATCGCGAGGATGATCCCACAAAGGTTAACACAAGTATGATTCGTTCCCTTCCCAAAATAATCGGTGATTTGAATTTATAAGAGTTTTAGAACATAATTAAAAACGCAACAGCCGACCGTGCGCTCCCACAAAAGACCGCCCGATCGGCTGTTTTTACAATATACATCACATCATCTGTAATAGGGCCACATAAATTCGTCGGCTGAACCGGTGGTTGACCATATGGTTTTCCACTCTGCCCTTTCCCACTCGCCGTTGGCATCCTTCACAAAAGTCATCAAGTCGCCTGTGTCGGATACATAAAAAACAGTGGCCTCCGTCTCGGAATACGCAAGCACTCTGAAGTATCGGGCAGGATTTAATATGTTCGTTTGCTGCTCAAGTCCGGCAAACTGTTTTCCATACACAAAAGTGAGGTATTCTGCTCTTATGTACGGGGAAAACAGCACCGCAAGAATTATCAGCTTAACCGTTACCAGGCATATTTTAGTTCTTTTTTTCATTCTAAAACCTCTTTGATTAAATCGTAAACATAATCAACCTCTGTTCCGAACGGAGAAGGTTCAGGATTTTCATGTGACTCTTTTTCGTGTCCCAAATTATATAAACTACCTAAAATATTTGGTGTAGAAGGTATTTCCGGATAATCCTCAGACCAAATGTCTTCTAAGCACTTAATATAGGCAGCAACATAAAAAACATTTGTCGAATCGTTTAACAAACATAAGTATCTCGCTACATTTTCGGATGATTCAGCAATCAAAAATCCGGAAAAAGAAACGTTAAGTTTCTTAAAAGATATCGCTGGAACATACCCCTGCTCTTCTAGATACTTTACTGTCGATACTCTAACCTGTCCAACTCCCACTGACATATCGATTAGACCTGAAATTGCAAGCCAATCCGTCCATACATCGACTAAATTATAATTATTAAATTGCTCAACAAAAATCACTGATCCAACAATCACCGGATCCACATCGAACTGCGCTGCATAACTACGGATATACTCTGCTAATTCTTGTATTCTTTTAAGGGCATCCGAATTAAGATATTCTTCTCCATATTTCTTTTCTTCCTCTTCAACTTTCTCCTCCTCCGCCGCCAACCCAAACGGGTCAACAAACGACACAGGATTGCCGTCCGCATACGCATACCGATTCAGCGTAATCGCTTTATCAATACTTCCCTGCACCACATCCGCGTTGACAAACCGCCGCAGCTCGGGCGAATAGTACCGCGCCCTCATGTACAGCAGGCCGTTCGCGTCTGTCACTACACCGTATTTGCCGTTGTTTATACTTTCGGTCAAGTTATTCTTTTTCAGAATAAACTTCTATTTAAATTTTAGCATTTATGCATAAATTTGTCAATGCACAGGAAATGAACATTTGTTAAACATTTCAAAAGACATAAAGATGTTATCCTCATCTGCCCACCTTCTTCCCCGCTGAATATTGACATAATCGAAAATATGTTGTATCATATATAAGTAAAAAACAAAGCCAAAAACCACTACATACACCCGAAAGGAAAAACAAAATGGAACAGCAGAAGGTATCGTTGATTCTGAAAAATTGCTACCTCATCACAATGGACACCGAACGCCGCATTTTTGAAAACGGTGCGGTCGCCATCCAAAACGATAAAATCGCAGCCGTCGGCAAGGAAAGCGACATTATGTCAGCCTACACCGCCGATGAGGTATACGACTGCCAGGGCGGCGTTGTTCACCCCGGTCTCATCGACGCGCACGAGCACGTTGCATGGCATCTCATGCGCTGTATCGTCCCCGACAACTTCACCGTGGATGAGGTATGGGAAAAGTATGAGAATCCCATCACAAACCACTTCACAGGCGTTG
>SVSU01000088.1 GCA_015064135.1 Oscillospiraceae bacterium | reverse complement strand
ACGAGAGAATCCAGTCGAAAACAAAACTGACTCCGCTTGAATTACGAAGCCAGTTTGCTGCTTGATTTTTTTTATTTGCTACCTTTGGACTCTTTTTTGTGCTGTCCGTACATTTTGGGGCAGAACACAACACAATGAACCTCAATCCCTTTTTCTTATTCAATTTCTTCTTTTTTTCCGTTCTTCTCCGCCACACCGACGAGGTAATTTCGCAAATCCCCATCCGGCTCAATACGAATGGCGGCATACTTGTCTCCGTCGCGGAACAAAAGCAGAAGCGAGCGCGCAAGCCCCAGCGTCACGGTGTAATCATAAAAGGCAACCTCTCCGTACATCTCCCTCGCCTTTGATGAAGCATCCCCAGGCTTCTTGAATTTTCCCTCAGGGGATATGTCCCATGCGGCAGTAAGGCAGTCAAGCCCCAGCACACATTCCATTCCGGGGGCACGGCTTCCCTGCTTTTTTGATACCACAAAATCAAGATAACGGGGCTCCATATGCCAAACGGAAAGATGCCCTCCTGCAAGAGCCGCCTCCGCATCGATATCGTCCTGCATAAGTGAACGGGGACGGACCGCGTAGATAAACGCCGTGGTCTTGTATCTCACAAGGATAAACACCGCCGCCACAAGGCATATCATGGCAGCCGCCTGGCAGAAAATCGCCCGTATGGGCAGGAAAGCGGGCAGCATATACACCCCGATCCCGACAACGATAAGAGTCACCACGATGGCGGTAACATATTTGTTCTGCTGTTTCGGTGTATAGTTCATTGTTGCCTCCTCACCTACGTCATTCCTCTGCGTTCAACTCTTCCTCTTCCTCGTAAAGCTGCATCAGAAGGTCCTCCACAGTGATTTTTCTGTCCGTCAGCTCCGACGCGCGGATGTAGTCGCTTGCCGCATCTCCGAACAGTTCTTCTTCTATGGAAATCAGCTCTTCTTCCAATTTCTTGATCTCACGGGCAATCTGCACCTTCCGCTTTTCGTTCTGTCTGCGGCGCGCACCGTCCGACTTCCGCTTCTGATACTCTTCCTTCTCGGCGGATTGCTCCTTCACCTCGGCGGCAACGACTTTTCCGCCCTTTCGCTCCGCAAGATGCTCCATATATTCATCGTAGGTACCGCGATACAAGGTGCCGCTGTTTCCGAGATCCACAAACTGTGTCGCCAGCTTCTTCGTGAAATATCGGTCGTGGGACACCGCAATAATGGTGCCGTCGAAAGAGGAAAGCGCTGTCTCCAACGCCTCTCTCGAATCAATGTCAAGATGGTTTGTGGGCTCGTCAAGAATCAGCAGATTCATCTTGGAAAGAATCAGCTTCGCCAGAGTCAGTCTCGCCCTCTCACCGCCCGAGAGAACAGACACTTCCTTTTCAATATCGTCTCCGCGGAACATGAACATGGCGAGGGTGTTGCGCACCTCCGTCTGAGTCAGATTGGGGTATGCGTTCCACAGCTCGTCAAGAACCGTGTTGTCGGGGTCAAGCTTCTGATTCTCCTGGTCGTAGTAGCCCACCGTCACATTGTACCCGAACTCAATGGTACCCGACAGCGGCTCAAGCTGACCGAGAAGGAGCTTGATAAGGGTGGACTTGCCACAGCCGTTGGGACCTGTGATAAACACCCTCTCCTTCTTTTTGATGAGGAAGGAAAGATCGCGGAACAGAATATGCTCCCCGAAGCCCATGGACAGCCGTTTTACCTCAAGAACATCGTTCCCCGATTCTCCCGATGTGGTGAGTGTGAAACTGATAGCCTTCGGAAGTGCCTTCGGCTTCTCCACTTTTTCCATACGGGCGATTGCTTTCTCACGGCTCTCTGCCGCAATAATGTTTCGCTCCCGGTTCCACGCACGCTGTTGAGCGATGTACGCCTCAAGCCTTGCAATTTCCTTTTGCTGGAGATTGTAGCGCTTCTCCATCTCACGGCGGTATGCTTCCTTCTCCACCACATAGCGGGAATAATTACACTTATACAGCCTGGAGGTTGTATTCTCGATCTCCAATGTCTTGTTCGTCACGCGGTCAAGGAAAAGGCGGTCATGACTCACAAGAATTACCGTTTTTTTGTATGCCGCAAGATGCTCCTCAAGCCATGCCATAGTCTCCGTATCAAGATGGTTTGTGGGCTCGTCAAGAATGAGGATATCGGGCTCTCTTGAAAGGAGTCTGGCAAGGGCAAGTCTTGTTCTCTGCCCTCCCGAAAGGGCGTTAACGGGCATGGTGTGATAGCTTTCGTCGAAACCGAGATTTATGAGAATACTGCGGCACCGTGACTTGTAGTGGAGACCTCCGTCACTGATGTAGCGATTGTTCAGATTTGTAAATTCCGAGGACAGACGATTCAGTGCATCCATATCCGAGTCTGCCGACGCACGATCAAGCTCCTCCTGAAGCTTCGCCAACCGCACCTCCCATCGGCACAGCTCCGGGAACACGGCATACATCTGCCCGAGAACCGTTTCGTCAACGGGAGACTCGTCGTCGGAATCCAGTTTCAGAATATTAAAGGCATCGTCCTGGTGGAGCATACCCACGATCTTATTTTTTGCGAGATAGACCGAGCCTTCGTCAGGGGTATATTCGCCGCAGATCAGACGAAGAAGAGTGCTTTTTCCGCTTCCGTTTACGCCCACCACTGCCAGCTTGTCTCCGTCCTCTAAAGAAAATGTCACATCCGTGAGAATATCTCTTGTGCCGACCCTGTACGCCAATCCGCTTGTGCTTATGGAAATCATATTATATCCTTATTCCTTAGATTTTCAAAATCGTCAATAAGGGAAAACCGACTTTGGGGAAAAAATCTCCCCTCCGTCGGTGATTTTCCTTATTCGTCAACGATAAAACTATGTGTAGCTTGGAGAAAAACGGTCGGCTGAAAGGATCCATCGGAGGCTTTCGGACGATGAAAAATGGTAGGGCCCATTTTTCAAGTTTTTCTCGGGAGTGGGGCGATTCGCCTGCAAATCAAACTACACGTTATTCCCACTCAGTAAATTCAAGCTGTAACTTTGGAGAATTTTCCGAAAGGGAAATTCTCGGGAGTGGGGCGATTCGACTGCAAATCAAACTGCACGTTATTCCCACTCAGTAATTGCCGCCTCTGCGGTTGCTGTCGTTGATGGTGAACTGTCTCGTGTAGCCGTAATCGTCGTTGTATGTATTCTGCTGACGACCGCTTCCGGATTGTACGCCTGCCTGTCCGCCCTGTCTGCTTCCGTTCTGACGGTTCGGGTTCTGCTGACGGTTTGCACTCTGACGTCCGTAATACTCATCATCGTAGCGCACGCCGCCCTGACGGTATCTGTCGTATACCTGCCTCTGCTGAGGACTGCGCTGACCGGGCTGACGGTTATGTACGTTTGTATTCTGCCCTCTCCTCTGCTGTCCGTCCTGTCTTACGTTGGTCTGCGGTCTGCCGTAGAGACGCTCATCATAGTAGTCATTACGGTTCACCGTATTTCGGTTTCCCGTGAAGTAAGAGAATACATATTTCTGCATCAATTCTGCCGCTGTGTCGTTAAAGAGTGCCGCCACAAAAAATGCCGCAAAAGCAACAACAAGGATCAGCACAGTCCAGCCGATGATCTTCAGAATGGAGAGAATCACTCCGCCGAAAGTCACTTTTTCCCCGTCAGTCTCCCCATTTTCATCCCCGTCCTCCATATCCGCAGCCGGAAGTTCGGTTTTCATAAACCCCGACAGTTTGTTGACGGTTTTCTGAATGCCCCGTGCAGCATTGCCTTCCGCAAAATCGGGCTCCATAAACTCCTTCAGGATGGCATCAAGCTGTTCATTGTCAAGTACACGGGCAACTCTGACGCTCTGCATGGCGTAGTAGTCATCCTCACCTGTGGTAACAAGAAGCAGCACGCCCTCTCCCGGGTTCCATTCTCTGAAAATGCTGTCCGCATATTCATTGATTGCCTCGTCACCGAGAGATTCCACAACGCAGACGGAAATTCTCGCCTTCACTTTCCCGTAAAGGGAATCATTTGTGGATTTTATGGTTTCGATAAGAGAGGAGGACAAAATCCCCGCCCCGTCGTAAACATAATTGGTGTGGTTCGGATATGCCGCAGACACGGTCAAAGCAAGACCCAAAGTCAGACAAATCATCAATAAAATTGCGGTAAACCGCAGGCAAAATCCTTTTTTCATGAAAATTCCTTTTTTCATAAAGACCTCCGATGTTGTATTGACAGTTTCATTTTGCCAATACCCGTTTTATCATTGCTTGGAAATGTTAATCAGCTTCGCCTTCAGTTCGGCTTCAATCCGATCAAGCTCCGCCTCCGCCGCTGTTCGCTTTGCTCTGCCTTCCTGCTGGATGGTCTGAACCTCGTCCAGGGTCTGAATCAGCTTTGCGTTGGTCTCGGTCAGAGTCTCAATATCCACAATCCCTCTCTCCGATTCCCGAGTCACATCCACCGTCGCCTGATGAAGCGCCTCTGCATTCTGGCGCAGCAGCTCATTCGTCATATCCGTAACCGCACGCTGTGCCTCCATTGCCTGCCGCGAATGCTCAATGCCGAGGGCTATTACCATCTGACTCTTCCAGAGGGGAATGGTGTTCATGATGACCGTCTGAATCTTTTCCGTCATCATGGTATCATTGTTCTGCACCAGACGGATCTGCGGTGCCATCTGAACGGAAACCATGCGCGTCAGTTCCAGATCGTGAAGTTTTCTCTCGAAACGAACGCACTTCTCCTCAAAATCGTTTGCCGCCTGCGCATCCTCGGGAAGTCCGGTTTTCACAGCCTTTTCCTTCATGGCAACAAGAGTGGTCTCCCTCTCCTCCGCCAGCTTTTTTCCTCCGGCAAGGATGTACATGGACAGCTCCTTGAAATAGCCCATGTTCATGGCATACAGCTCATCAAACATGGAAATATCCTTGAGAAGTGTGATCTGATGCTCCTCCAAAGAAGAGACAATGGCATTCACGCTCTCCTCGCATTTGTCATACTTAACCTTCAGATTTTCTATCTTTCTTTTTGTATTCTTGAACAGCCCGAGGAAGCCGTTGTCGTCCGCATCCTCATTTAAGCCCTTCAGCTTGCCGATAAGGTCGGTAATCATCTCGCCCGTGTTGCCGAAATCCTTGTTGCGCACACTTCCGAGGGCGGTATCGGAGAAGTCGGAGATCTTCTTCTGCGCAGCCGCACCGTAGGAAAGAACCATGGCGGAATCGGCAATGTCGATCTTCTCGGAAAAATCGTTTATCATCTTCCGTTCTTCTTCGGAAAAGACGGATTCATCAAATGCGGGCACCTGTGCCTCTCCAACGGAAGGAACTTTCGCCTCCTCGGAAACAGCCGCTGCCGATGCAGAACCGAAAGGATCAAGGGTAAGGTTGAATTCGGGGGTTTTATTATCCATAAGTTATCTCCTGTAATCAATTATAACATTATAACGCTTGTGTAAACCTGTAACCGTAACGCTTCCGCAAGCCCTTGCCGCTTATTTTCCATCCACACAGCCGAACAGGGCATTTGCCGCCGCAGTCAGACAGAGAACACAGCGAAGAGCTGAAACGCCCCAGAGTCCATTGTCGGGAACAAAAAACAGAACAAGCAGCATACCCAATGCAATACCGCCCGTAAGCATCACCGCCGAAAAGGAAGCAATGCATCGGAAGGCAGGTGTGTTTCTCTGAAGAAGAGTACGCATTTCCGAAAGAAGAAACAGCAGAAATGCCGCTTCCATCAATGCCAGAGCATTGCGGATGGGACTGTTCAGGGGAAGGGTAAAGTCAAAATAACTCTTGAACATCATGAGATTTACGGAAAGACACGCGGCAATTCCCGAAACAATATGCACCTTTCCGCCGCGCAGTGAAGGAATGGCACCCAGAGCGAAGAACAAAACAAGCCCGGGCATGGTAATAAGCGCACCGAGAGCAGGAAGGGTATATCCCTCCGTTACGAGTTCACTGCGAAGCTCGGAGACAAAAAGCACCAGTGCGGCAATGGCAGAACAAAGGGAAACGATCTTTCGGAAGGTTCCGTAATAAGGCTCCCTGTCACCTGCCGCTTTCTTTTTTGCCAAAAAGGCAGCAGCGGAAGCAAAAACCACAGCTCCAACACAGCCTGCCGCAAAAGCATAAAACATACCCGAGCCTGCGGCAAAATGTCCGATATCCGCATCGAATACACTGTACGATGCCATAAAGAAAGTGGTTCCGATAAAAACAGCAATAACAACGGCAGCCGCGCCGAGGACGAAAAAGATCCGCTTCAGATTGTTTTGATTCATTTGCGCTCTGTCCGACGGAGTTTTTTCTCCGGCCGAACCTCCTTTTATATTTGATAAAACTGATATAATCTTCCTGAAATCGACAGAGTACGGCTCTGTTTGGTGAGAAAATTCGGCATAATCTCCTCCGATTTGCACTTTCCCCAAACCACAGCGCACTCCGCTACACTAATATAATAGCACAAAAACCCGATTTATGCAATATCTAATTCGATTTTTCCCCCATCGGGCCGACTGTTGACAAATTGCGGACAAAAATGGGGCAAAGATTGCCTTTCGTTCAAACAAAAGCAAGCAAAACAGACACTTTGACCAAAAGCAATACATTCCTTCTTCTCCATTTGATGTTAATCGGCAAAAAACACTCCCCACAGGACGAAAAGTAAATTTTCTTTAAACAGGTGAATGAAATGTAGAAATTTAAGGAAAACTGTGCTATAATAAAAGATGCGAAAAGGAAAACTCTTCCCATCAAAAGGAGTTTTTCGCACAAAAATGTTTTTCGCACAAAAAACAGTCAAAAATTTATTTAAATATGCGGAGGAATATCCAGCTATGGCAAAGAAGTATGTTTACCTGTTCTCCGAAGGCAACGCAGATATGCGTGAACTCCTCGGCGGTAAGGGTGCAAACCTCGCTGAAATGACCAACATCGGTCTTCCCGTTCCCCAGGGCTTCACAATCACAACAGAAGCCTGCACACAGTACTACGAAGACGGCAGACAGATCAACGATGAAATCATGGGTCAGATCATGGAATACATCGTTAAGATGGAAGAAATCGTAGGCAAGAAGTTCGGTGACAAGGAGAATCCCCTTCTCGTTTCCGTTCGTTCCGGTGCCCGCGCTTCCATGCCCGGTATGATGGACACCATCCTCAACCTGGGTCTGAACGAAGAAGTTGTTGAAACAATCGCAAAGAAGTCCGGCAATGCTCGTTGGGCTTATGACTGCTACAGAAGATTTATCCAGATGTACTCCGACGTCGTTATGGAAGTCGGCAAGAAGTACTTTGAAGAACTCATCGATAAGATGAAGGAAGAAAAGGGCGTTAAGCTTGACGTTGAACTCACCGCTGACGACCTGAAGGAGCTGGCTAACCAGTTCAAGGCTGAATACAAGGCTAAAATCGGTTCCGACTTCCCCTCCGACCCCAAGGAACAGCTTCTCGGTGCTGTAAAGGCCGTATTCCGTTCTTGGGACAACCCCCGTGCCAACGTTTATCGCCGTGACAACGACATCCCCTACTCCTGGGGTACAGCAGTAAACGTACAGGCTATGGCATTCGGTAACATGGGTGACGACTGCGGTACCGGTGTTGCGTTCACTCGTGACCCTGCAACAGGCGAAAAGAAGCTCATGGGTGAATTCCTGACAAACGCTCAGGGTGAAGACGTTGTTGCCGGTGTTCGTACACCTATGCCCATCGCTGAAATGGCAAACAAGTTCCCCGCAGCTTACAAGCAGTTCGTTGAGGTTTGCGGAATTCTCGAAAACCACTATCATGATATGCAGGATATGGAGTTCACCGTTGAAAACGAAAAGCTCTATATGCTCCAGACAAGAAACGGTAAGAGAACAGCTCAGGCTGCTCTGAAGATCGCTTGTGACCTGGTTGACGAAGGTATGAAGACAGAACAGGAAGCTGTTCTCATGATCGACCCCAGAAACCTGGACACACTTCTCCATCCCCAGTTCGATGCTAAGGCTCTGAAGGCTGCAAACGCTGCAGGCAAGGGTCTGGGCGCTTCTCCCGGAGCAGCTTGCGGTAAGTGCGTATTCTCCGCTGAAGATGCTAAGGAATGGGCAGCACGCGGCGAAAAGGTCGTTCTCGTTCGTCTCGAAACATCTCCCGAAGATATCGAAGGTATGAAGGCTGCTCAGGGTATCCTGACAGTTCGCGGCGGTATGACATCTCACGCAGCAGTTGTTGCTCGTGGTATGGGTAAGTGCTGCGTATCCGGATGCGGCGAAATC
>SVSU01000087.1 GCA_015064135.1 Oscillospiraceae bacterium | reverse complement strand
TTCTCGAAAACGTACTTCCCTCGGGAGACGATTCTCTCGGCAAAACCGTGGAGCACATCGCCCTCACGGAAAGCATCCGCACCCTCCCTCCCCTGTGGCGGAAGATCCTCCTCCTTCGGTATTTCAGGGACTACTCCCAACAGCAGACTGCCGATGCCCTGGGACTTACACAGGTGAAGATATCAAGGGAGGAAAAAAAGATCTTCAGCCGATTGCGGGAGGAGCTGGCGTGACAACAAAAAAATCCCCGAAACAGCGGAGAAGAAACCTATCCGCCCCTTCGGGGATCATTTTATTCGTCAAACAGCGATGCGAAATATGCGGTGTCAACGCCCTTTGTAAGGATTTCATAACAGTAGCCGTCCGTGTAGAGGAATCGGGCGAAAAAACTGCCCTCCACAGTGGGGATAACAAACTCAACCTCTCCGTCAACGGTAAAAAAGGTGACGGAATAGCCGTGCTCGGCATCGGTCTCCCCCTTTGCTCTCAGGCACTGCAGTTCCTCAAAGTGCATCCGCAGCCGATTGTGCTCCGCGGCATCGGTGAGAGTGACCGTCTCCCCCGTCGAAAGCTCGCAAACAGCGATGGACTCCACATAGGGGTACTGGGTTTCGATGTTCATAAGAGGGGGAATGAAGTCACTGAGGTTATAGACCGCAGGCTCGGTGCAGGCGGTGAAGATAAGGAGAGTTGACAGCATAAAAAACAAACAAATTGCCACTCGTTTCATTTCACACCACTCCTTTCAAGGTTTTATTTCGCGTACTCTGCGCAGACTTTTTCAAGAAGGAGAAAATCATTGCATCTTTTTGCAAGTGCGGAATCATTGCCATCTTTAATTTTTATTTTATAAAGATTCTGCGCATTTTTCCGAATCTTATCCTGTATGGATTTTATGAAACGATATTCGGAAAGCAGCAGCGCTCTGTAATGGGGGTCTTGCTCTTTTTTTATATCAACATACTTCGCCTCATATAAGGGCACGGGAAACATATTGTTTAAATTTATAACGGCGTAATTCTTTATTTTTATAAAATCAAGCCCTTCCTTCATCATGCGATGCTTATCTTTGAAGGACGACAGAGGGGCAAAATAATCCATACCGTTTATCTGAAACAAAACTCCTATATATTTTCGCTCATTTTTCTGATTTGGTTTTTTATTTCCAAAAAGATGAGGCGCATAAGGTGAAAGATATGCTATGTAATCGGGATTGATCTCGAAAAGGGATAGATTCACAAAAACCTCCAAATGAAAGAGAGGGCAAGCTGAACCTGCCCCCTACAATAACCTTCGCATTTTGAGCAGCGAAACACTCACTTGTAACTTTCTTGATGGAACCAAGAGAAGTTCTCTTTATAACTTTCTCATTTAGGGCTGAGATACACCCGCAGTTATATTATACCCTCTTTTGCGTTCTTTGTCAACACCCAAATTTTTTTGACTGCTTCACATTCCCACACAAAAAAATCAAAAATCCCCCCACAAATGCCAAAATATATGGTATAATAACGGTAACAAATCACAAAACGGAGTCACTTATGAAAAATTTACTGGTTCTTGACGGCAACAGCATCATCAACCGCGCTTTTTACGGGATCCGTCCCCTTTCCACCAAAAGCGGAATCCCCACAAATGCGGTGTTCGGCTTCCTCAACATCCTGAAAAAGCACATCGACCATGTGAAGCCCGATTACATGATCTGCGCCTTCGACACCCACGCTCCCACCTTCCGTCACGAAATGTTCGACGGCTACAAGGGAAACCGCAAGGGTATGCCCGAGGAGCTTGCCATGCAGATGCCCTATGCCCGTCGGGCGGCGGCGGCTCTCGGCTTCACCGTGATGGAATGCCCCGGCTTTGAGGCGGACGACATTCTCGGGACTGCCTCTGCCATGGCGGCGAAAACGGGGGATATTCACACTTTCCTTCTCACGGGAGACCGGGACTCACTTCAGCTCATCTCCGACTCCACCACCGTGATCCTCATGAAAACAAAAGAGGATATCCTCTTCGACCGCGAACGGTTCACGGAGGAATACGGCATCACCCCCGAGCTTTTCGTGGATGTGAAGGCGCTCATGGGGGACTCCTCCGACAACATCCCCGGAGTCAGCGGCATCGGCGAAAAGACCGCACTCAAGCTCATCGCCGCATCGGGGGGACTTGACGAGCTGTATGCGTCCGAAAATTTCTTCTCCTCCACTCCGTCCGTTTGCAAAAAATTAGCTGAAGGCAAGGACATGGCATACAAATCCCGCGACCTTGCAAAAATTTGCTGTGATGCGACCCCTGTCCTTGAGGAGCTGTCGGACGGCTTTGACGCGCTTTGCACCGAGGCTGACACCGCCGCCCTTCTCGCTCTTTTCGACGAGCTTGAGTTCACGGGCATGGCAAAACGCTTCGGCATTGATGAAACCGCCGCTGCCCCCTCTGCCGAAGTTTGCGAAAAAGCATCATTTGTGCAAAAGCCCGTTTCCGATGCATCATTTTCCGACGGTACGACGATTGCTTTTGCCGCCGACGGGGACAGCTTCGCCTTATCCGCCGACGGGGACACCGTTTACACGGGAAATTTCGCCGAGGATGGGGACCGACTGGCAAAAATCCTCGCAACCGCCAAAATCGTCTGCCACGACCTGAAGAACACCCTTCACACGCTGGATGAAAAGGGGCTCGGCACGGCGGATATTACCTGCGCCTTTGACGTGATGCTTGGTGCATATCTCATCAACCCGGGGAAGAATGCGTATCCCCTTGCCGCCATCCTTGAGGAATACGGATTGGGCTCGGTGACGGATACATCGGGGGTCTGCGCCGCACTTTTGACCGTTTGCGGCATAATGAAAGAGACCCTTTCCGCTGAAAATATGCTCTCTCTTCTTCACGAGATCGAGATTCCCCTTGCCTCCGTTCTTTATGAAATGGAGTCGGTGGGGTTCAAGATCGACTGCGGCGGCATTGCGGAGTACACCCGACTTTTGACGGAGGCGGAGAACACCCTTGCCGACAACATTTGGGCTCACGCAGGCAGGAGCTTCAACATCAACTCGCCGAAGCAGCTTGGGGAAGTACTGTTTGAGGAGCTGTCCCTTCCTGCCGGCAAAAAGACGAAAACGGGCTACTCCACCGATGCGGAAACGCTGGAAGGGCTCCGTCCCTACCATCCCATCATCGGGGACATTCTCCTGTACCGCCAGATCGCGAAGCTGAGGGGAACCTACGGCGAGCCCCTTGTGAAGTTAGCGGACGAGAGGAGCCGCATCCACACGAAGCTGAACCAGACGGGCACTGCCACGGGTCGTCTTTCCTCCGCGGACCCGAACTTGCAGAACATCCCCATCCGCATGGAGCTGGGTCGGGAGCTGAGAAAATACTTCATCCCCGAAGGTGAGGACTATGTGCTCATCGACGCGGACTATTCCCAGATTGAGCTTCGCCTTCTCGCCGAGCTGTCGGGGGACTGTGCCATGCGCGCCGCCTTTCTTGACGGTGAGGATTTTCACACCATGGTTGCCGCCCAGGTGTTCGGTGTGGACGTGGACGATGTGACACCCGAGCTGCGCCGCAGAGCGAAGGCGGTGAACTTCGGCATCATCTACGGCATCGGCGAATTTTCCCTTTCCCGTGACCTCGGCACAACGAGGAAACAAGCGGCGGAGTACATTGCCAACTATCTCGCAGCCTACCCTGATGTTGACCGATACCTGAAGGAAACGGTTCGCTCGGCAAAGGAGACGGGTGCGACCTCCACCATGTTCGGCAGACAGCGGAAGATTCCCGAGCTTTCGGCGAAAAACCGCAATCTTGTCGCATTCGGCGAGCGCGTTGCCATGAACAGCCCTATTCAGGGAAGTGCGGCGGACATTATCAAGATCGCCATGATCCGCGTACATCGGAAGCTCCGCGACGAGGGCATTGACGCACGGCTCATCATGCAGGTTCACGACGAGCTGATTGTGGAATCCCACATCGACTGTGCCGAGCGCGCCTGCGAAATCCTTGTCACCGAAATGGAAAATGCGGTGGAGCTGAACGTGCCGCTGACCGTGGAAGCCGCCGTCGGCCGGAATTGGTACGAAGCACATTGAGTGGGGATAGAGTGCAGTTTAAATTGTACGCGAACCGCCCCACTCCCGAGAAAAACTTGAAAGCTGGGCCCCACCATCTTTCAATTTTTTCTCCAACGAGCAGCCTTGTTTTATGGGGATAGAGTGCAGTTTAAATTGTACGCAAACCGCCCCACTCCCGAGAAAAACTTGAAAGCTGGGCCCCACCATCTTTCAATTTTTTCTCCAACGAGCAGCCTTGTTTTATGGGGATAAAGTGCTGTTTAAATTGTACGCGAACTGCCCCACTCCCGGGCATCACCTTCGGTGATTGGGAGAGGCAGATTGCGTATGCGGCGAATGAACAAAACAAAACAAGGTGCAGCAGAGCTCTCAGAGGGTTCCCGCTGCACCTTGTTATTCTATCATATTAAAAGTTTTTGCTTAAAAGTTTTTGCCAAGGGGCTGGGGGAGGTGCCTTTTCCAAAAAGCATTTCCCCGTACACCCCCATCAAAGCGTCATACTGATCGCCTTTCCTCTCACATATGCTTCCCCTTCCGTCACGCTGCCGCCGAATTCGCCGTCCACGGTCCAGGGGATCTCCTCCTCCGACATGAAGGTAATGCGGCTTGTATGGACGAAGCAGATATGCTCGCTTGAGGTGTCCTGCGCAAGGACGGCGGCGATCATTTTTGTCTGATCGCCAGGATTTTTCGGCTGGCGGATAAGGATCAGCTCCATTTTGCCGTCGCTGATGCTGATGTCCTCCTTCATTCGTAGGGGGAAACCGCCCACCATACGGGTATTTGACACCATTCCGTAGATAAAATCGTCCTCAATCTCGCCGCCGTCGTGGATGATCTTCATATGCCACGGGCGAACGGATGCCAGACTTTTGATTCCCTCAAAGAGGTACGCCGTCCGTCCGAATCTCTGCTTCGCCTCCTGGGGGGTCTGGTAGGAAGCGGCGGTGAAAATTCCGAATGCGGCAACGTAGATGAAAGGTCTGCCGCAGAAAACGCTGACGTCGATATCGGAAGGGGCTTCCGAAACGATGTTTTTCGCGGCGTCGAGGGGGTTTCTCGGAATTCCCCAGCTGTTGGCAAAATCGTTGGTCGTCCCTGCCGGGATGTAGCCGAGACGGGGCTTTTCGGGAAGGTCGAGTATGCCTGTAATCACCCCGTTCAGGGTGCCGTCACCGCCTGCGCAGACGATGGCATCAAATTCTCCTCCGCGCTGTGCCGAAATCCGGGCGGCATCGTCCTTGTCCTGAGTGATATAAGTAGTAACATCGTACCCACCCTTCACAAAAACATCCATCACATCGATGAGATGAGGGGAAAGGATGGCCTTTGCGGTCACGGGATTGATGATAAAAAGTAATTTTTTCATGGCGGCTCCCATTTTATCGGTTATAATCGGCTTATGTCTGAATATGTGCACCGTTTTTTCGCTTTCGTGCTCGTTTATATTCTTATTTTATCAAACAATTATATCCAATGACCCATTTATTTATGACCAATCGTGAAATTATTTCATAAAAAGCAAAAAAACCCCCCGATCGGGAGGGATTATCCTAACGGATTCTCTCGTCAATCGGGGAATTTAACGTTTCCGGAGAAACATGAAGAATTACTTTCTCTTTCTTGCGATAGCGTAACCTGCAGCGGAAACAGCAGCAACAGCAGCAGCAATGATGCCTGCGTCGAATGTTGCGGGAGCTTCTTCTGCGGGAGCGTCTACTTCTGCATCAGCAGCAGGAGCTTCTGTTTCGGGAGCAGCTGTTTCAGCAACCTCGGGAGCTTCTGTTTCAGCAGCTTCGGGAGCTTCTGTTTCGGGAGCAGCGGTCTCTTCGGTTGCAGGAGCTTCGGGAGCTGCGGGAACCTCAGTCAGAACTGCGAACTCGGACAGAGAAGCAGCACCGTCGTCATTGTTGATGTATCTGAAGTATGTGTACTCGCCCAGTTCTGCTTCGGGAACTGCTACATAGTAGGGAGCGCCGCCTTCAGCGTAGTCTTCGGAGTACCAGATGTAATCATCTTCAAAGTAGTACAGGTTATCCCATGTAACACCATCGTTGGAACCCTGGATGTAGGAGTGGAAAATGATGTGGAAACGTGTGGGTGTGCCTGCGCCGTCTGTGGTGGAAGAAACCACGAATGCCTTGGGAGCTACGGGTTCGTCAGCCTTCAGAACCAGCATATGTGTTGCCCAGGAGTTTACGGTTGCGGCCCACCATGTGTTGATGTCGCCGTCAAATGCCTTAGCATAGTCAGCGCCTTCTGCGCAGTCACCGGCACCCATAACTGTACCGATTACAACGTTTTCGAGGCCGTAGGGAGCAACGTTCTTAACACCTGTGTCAACCAGTTCGCCGTAGAAGTGGTTCTCGTCGGAAACCAGCTCTTCAGCAGCTTCGGTTTCTGCAGCAGCGGTTTCTGCAGCAGCAGTTTCAGCAGCAGCTGTTTCGTCAGCAGCAGCAAAGGATGCCATTGCGGAGAGAAGCAGTGCAGCGAGGATGATGGAAAAAATCTTCTTCATGTTTTTCCTCCAAAAATTAAAATTTTGTTTGCCTAAGCCCAGATGGCATAGGTACGCATTTATATGCATTGCTATTATAACACAATATTCGTTTTTTTTCAATAGCAATAAGAAATTTATTCCACGTTATAATGCACAATTTTTTATCAAAATAATGTGTTCAATGCACAATTCTGCTGAATTTGGCAATGTTGGGGAAGGAGCCCTCTGCCGTCGGTGTTCATATGCGAAGTACACAATATATTATACCCCATACCATATCGCATACTATATTATGTTGTCCCCCTTTAACATATTATCGCCTGCGAAAAAAAGGGGGTGCAGCACACAAAGCACCGCACCCCGTGAAGGATTTTATATCAGATTTACGCCCAGGACATTGTTGTGGGCTTGGGGTCATGCATGATGACATCCTTGAGGAATGACACTGCCTTCCCCAGTCCCTCATCAATGGACATCAGGCTGTCCTCATGCTCAATGGAGAGAACCCTGTCGTAGCCGACGAGACGAAGGTTGTCAACCAGATCCTTCCAGAACACGGAGTCGTGGCCGTAGCCCACTGTACGGAATACCCAGGAACGGTTGATCTCGTCGCCGTAGTGCTTGGTGTCGAGAACGCCGTTCTTTGCTGTGTTGATCTTGTCGATCTTGGTATCCTTTGCGTGAACGTGGTAGATTGCATCGCCGAGCATACGGATAGCCGCCGCGGGCTCGATTCCCTGCCATACCAGGTGGGAGGGGTCGAAGTTTGCGCCGATGATGGGGCCAACTGCCGCGCGCAGCTTCAGGAGAGACTCGGGATTGTAGCAGCAGAAGCCGGGGTGAAGTTCAAATGCGATATGCTTTACGCCGTGAGCCTCGGCAAATGCAGCCGCTTCCTTCCAGTAGGGGATGAGAACCTCATTCCACTGGTAGTCAAGGATGGCGAGGAAGTCCTCGGGCCAGGGGCAGGTAACCCAGTTGGGGTACTTTGCACCGGGGTGATCACCGGGACAGCCGGAGAAGGTGATGATGGTATCAACGCCAACCTTTTCAGCGAGGAGGCAGGCATTTCTGAAGTCCTTATCAAAGGATGCGGCAACGGCAGGGTCGGGATGAACCGCGTTGCCGTGGCAGGAGAGCGCCGCCAGCTCGATATCGTGCTTCTTGAAGAGAGCAAGCCAGTCTGCAAGTGCACCTTCATCGGCGAGGAGCACCTCGGGATCGCAGTGAGCCTTTCCCGGGTAGCCGCCGCAGCCGATCTCAACCGCTTCAACGCCCAGACCCTTCAGGATGCCGAGGGTCTCGTCGAGAGGCTTTGTGCCGTAAAGGTTTGCAAGTACACAAAGTTTCATATTTTCAAAACCTTTCTTTCAGTTTGGTAAAAATCCAAGGGGCGATCAATGACCGCCCGATGGGATTTATTGAATCTTAGAATCTGAAGATATCGCCTGTCTTTGCGGATGTGTAGATACCCTCAAGGATCTGTGTTACGCAGAATGCCTGCTCGGGAAGTACGCAGGGCTTCTTTGCGTTGATAACAGCATCGATCCACTGTGCAGCTTCTCTTACAGCAGGGTCGCTGTCGTCAACGCCGTCGTAGAATGCAACGCCGCCTGCGCTGAGGTTGGGAGTCATAACGAACTGTCTGCCGTTACGAACACCGTTCAGACGGAGACCGCTGAGCATATCCGCACCGCCCTTTGTACCGCAGATGGTGGTGATGGCTTCGCGAGTGTCGATCATGTTCAGTGCCCAGGAGGATTCAAGGTTAATGGTT
>SVSU01000086.1 GCA_015064135.1 Oscillospiraceae bacterium | reverse complement strand
TGACTCCCCGTGAGGAGATGGTCATCAAGCTCCGCTTCGGGCTGGAGGACGGCAGAACACGGACCCTTGAAGAGGTGGGAAAGGAATTCAACATTACAAGGGAGCGCATCCGCCAGATCGAGGCAAAGGCGCTCAGAAAGCTCCGTCACCAGAGCAGAAGCAAAATCCTGAAGGGATTCCTTACCGATATAAACTGAGTGGGAGTTGTGTGCAGCTTGATTTGCAAGCAAACTTTCCCACTCACGAGAATTTCCCTTGCGGAAAATTCTCCAATGTGCAGTTCTAACTTTTTATGTGGATGAAATATTCCTACTACAAAAAATCCGACCGTTTCAAACGGAATAGGGGGTATTATGTACGATATTACAGATGAAGTATCTGCAAAAAGCATAGAAGAGACCGACGAGGACTACGACATCCGTGACGATGTCATGGACGAGGACGATGAGAAGGACACAGACGGATTTTCCGAAGTGGACGAAGGCGCACCGGACGAATTCGACTCCGCCTATGAGGACGACAGCATGGATGTCGATCTCTACATGGATTCCTCCGAGATGGAGGAGATTCAAAACGACGCCGAACGGTTCAATTCCGCTGACGATCTGGAAAAAGCACTCCTTCAGGAGGGGCTTGCCATCGACGACCCGGTGCGTATGTATCTGAGAGAGATCGGCTCCATTCCCCTGATCAACTCCGAGAGGGAAGTGGAGCTTGCGAAAAGTCTCCTTGATGGGGATGAGTCGGCGAAGAACGAGCTGGTGGAGGCGAACCTCCGTCTGGTTGTCAGCATTGCAAAGCGTTATGTGGGAAAGGGAATGTTCTTCCTTGACTTGATCCAGGAAGGAAATCTGGGGCTTATCAAAGCCGTGGACAAGTTCGATTATTCAAAGGGCTACAAATTCTCTACATACGCTACATGGTGGATCCGCCAGGCAATTTCCCGTGCCATCGCGGATCAGGCAAGGACCATCCGCATCCCCGTTCATATGATCGAGACCATACACAGAGTATCAAAGAGCCAGCGCAATCTTCTTCAGGTTCTCGGCAGAGAGGCGACACCCGAGGAGGTGGCAAAGGATCTGGGCATGAGCCTGACAAAGGTATGCGAGATCATGAAGATATCCCAGGATCCCGTGTCCCTTGAGACACCCATCGGCGAGGCAGACGACAGCCATCTCGGCGACTTTATTCCCGACGACGATACGCCCACACCCCAGGATGCCGCATCCTATCAGCTTCTCCGCGAACAGCTCAGTGAGGTGCTCCGTACCCTCTCACCGAGGGAGGAAATGGTGCTGAAGCTCCGTTTCGGTCTTGACGACGGCAAAACCCGGACCCTTGAGGAGGTGGGCAAGGAATTCCACATCACAAGGGAGCGCATCCGCCAGATCGAGGCAAAGGCGCTCAGAAAACTCCGTCACCCCAGCCGTTCAAAACACCTGAAGGATTACCTTGATTGATATTTTTTAGAAAAATGTTAAATCAAGCAAAAATAAAGAAAAATATCCCATATCACACAAAAACAACTTGACAGAAAAGGGTTTTTAGTGTACAATAATAAAAGAACGATCGGGCGTGCTGTAACATTTTTCTGCACGCAGTATATATGAGGAGGATCCCGAAAATGAAAAAGAAGCTTATGTGTTTCTTCCTGTGCGCTTCCATGCTTCTTTCTGCTATGGCGAGCTGCCAAAAGAATGAAGAGGAAGAAGAGGCAGTTGCCGATACAGAAGAGGCTGAACGTGTTTCCATGACACTCTCCCTGTGGATTCCCACCAACGAGGGAACAACAGAAGAAGCGATCGAACAGGTGGAAGCCGCTATCAACAAAGTAACTCAGGCAAAGTACGATACAGCCATCGAATTCCACGCTATCCCCCGTGATGAATATCAGGATGCTGTAAATGCACATATCGCCGAGGTGGAGAAGAACATTGCCGACGATGAGGCTGAGGCTGAGTCAAGAAAGAAGGCGGCAAAGGAACTGGCAGAGCAGAACAAGGGTAAGACAAAGAAGGAAACCGAAACTCTCGCTGAGGAAACCGTTCCCGAAAAGGAAACCTACGTAAACGAGCTGGGCGTTTCTCTTGTAAAGTATCCCGATGTTGAGGACACTCAGATGGATATTTTCCTCGTTCAGGGCTACGACAATTACATGGAATACATTGATAACGAGCAGATCCTGCAGCTTGATGAGGAACTGAATTCCACCTTCAAGGTTCTCAAGTCTTACATTTTTGAGAAGTATTTTGAATTCCTCAGGGAGGACGGCATTTACGCTATCCCCAACAACCATCCCGTCGGACAGTATGACTACATTCTGCTGAACAAGGAGCTGGTTGACACATACGACTACGACCCTGCCAGATTGAAGTCCTTCCTCACCTGTCAGGATTTCATCAACGATATGGCTTATCAGCAGAAGAACGGTGCTGAGGCGCTGAAGGACGTGACCCTCGTTCTCGGTCCCGTTGAAGCGGCCAACATGAACTACTGGTCCGTTGACGGCGAATGGTCCCTCATCGCATCCCAGATCACAAACGCGGCTAACTACGACACGAAGCTTGCTCCCAAGAGCCTGCTCAGCCTTTCCGCATACACAAAGACCGTGGCTCTCATGAAGGAAATGACCGAAAAGGGCTGGGTCGGCGACGGCATCGTGGATGAAGGCGAAAAGTTTGCAGTGGGCGTTATGTCCGGTGACGCGAGCATCAAGGCTCAGTACGAGGACGAGTACTATGTCAACATTTTCGGAAACCCCGTTATGAACGAGGACGACATTTTCGGCTCCATGTTCGCAGTCAGTGCTTACACCAAGAGCCTGCCTCGTTCCATGGAGATCATCACTCTGCTGAACACCAACACAGAGCTGAGAACCATTCTCCAGTACGGTGCCGAGGACGTTCACTGGGAATATGACAGAGAGAATCCCGACATTATCAACGTAATCAGCGATGATTACAGCATGAACATCAATGAAACCGGTAATGTTTACATGACATATCCCGCAGCCGGTGTTCCCATGTCCGACTGGGATTACGGCAAGCAGCAGAACAGAGACTGCATCACAAGCCCCTACATCAAGTTCAGCACCGATTACATCACCGACGAGAACCGCGAAAAGATGGAAGCTCTGGCTGAGCTTTCCGCCGAGTACAAGGCGCGCATCGATGCCATGTCCGCGGCTGAATTCAACGAACAGCTTGATGTGATGAAGGAAGAGATCAAGGCGAACGAGCTTGTTCAGGAGCTCCTTGATGACAAGGAAGTGACCTACTCTCCCGCATATCTCTACAACGAGTTCTACGCTGACAACTACGAATAATAACTGAAAAAGATGCCGCATTAAGGAATGAATCCAAAATGCGGCACCTTTTTGCCTTTTATACCTTTGCAAATAACTGAAGGGAGTCCACAAGCTCCGACAGCGTATTGGCAGAATGTGCGAGTCTCGTTTTTTCATCCTCGTTCAGGGGGATGTCCAACACCTGCTCAACGCCCCTTCTTCCGATGACGGCAGGAACGCTCATGCACAGGTCGTTGATGCCGTAATGGCCCGTAACGAGGGCAGAGACGGGGAGAATGGCGTTCTCATCGTTAATAATGGAGCGAATGATCCGCTTTGTCGCCTGAGCGATGGCGTAATAAGTGGCGCCCTTATTTTTGATGATCTCGTAGGCGCTGTTTTTCACATGATCGAAGATGCCGTAGAGATCGCTCAGGCTGCCGCAGTTGTCGGAAATGGGGCAGTAGTCCGAAAGATCGATGCCCGACACGTTGGCGCTGCTCCAGACGGCAAGCTCGCTGTCCCCGTGCTCGCCGATAATGAAGGAGTGAATGTTGCGGCTGTCCACCCTCAGTCTGCTGCCCACCAGGTATTTCAGCCTTGCTGTGTCAAGGACGGTGCCGCTGCCGATGACACGGTGCGCCGGGAAGCCCGACAGCTTCTGTGTGACATAGGTAAGGATATCAACGGGGTTTGTGACGACAAGGAGAATGCAGTCCTTGTTCACCTCCGTGATGCGCTCGATGATTCCGCGGAAGATTTCCACATTGCGGTGGAGCAGCTCCGGACGGGTTTCGCCCTCCTTCTGGTTCACTCCTGCGGCGAGGATAATGATGGAGGCGTCCTCAAGCCCCGTGTAGCTTGATTGATAGATCTGCATGGGTGAGAGGAAGGGAAGGCAGTGATTCAAATCCATGGCTTCTCCTCGCGCCTTGGCTTCGTTTATGTCAACGAGCGCCATTTCCGTGAACATTCCGCTTTCCATCAGAGTGTAGGCGATGGTCGCTCCGACGTGGCCGCACCCCACAATACCGACTTTTTTGATGTTTGTCATATTAAGATTCATCCTTTCCTGCAAGTCCGAAAAACCTGCGACTGCTGTTTTGTCAGCTTTATTATGCCGCAGGAGAAGGAATTTATGCAAAAAAGACCGCATCCATGCGTTTCGGCATAATGCGGTCTTTCCATTTGATTGCGGTACGAATTTCTTTCGGGGACGACGTTATCTTATTTCAACGGTTACCTTTTTGTCCGCAATTTTAGCAGCTGCCTTTGTGACAGTGCGGAGCGCACGGGCGATTTTTCCGTGTTTTCCAATAATCATTCCCATATCATCTTCAGCCACCTTCAGAGTGAGAACAACGGCACCGTCGTCCTTTACCTCCTCAATGACCTCAACAGACTCCGGACTTTCGACTATTGCACGCGCCATATCTTCGAGAATCAATCTCAGATCAACGTCATGATAACCGACTTCGGGGATGTTGTTGTCCATATTACTTGATGAGACCGTTCTTTGTCAGGATGGACTTTACGGTTTCTGTGGGCTGAGCGCCTGTTGCAAGCCACTTCTCAACCTTTTCGCTGTCCAGCTTTACGGTTGCGGGGTTGGTCATGGGATCGTAGTAGCCCAGCTCCTCGATGAATCTGCCGTCACGGGGAGATCTGGAGTCTGCTACGATAATGCGGTAGAAGGGAGCCTTCTTTTTGCCCATTCTTGTAAGTCTGATCTTGGTTGCCATTGTTTTTTCCTCCAAAATTTTTGATTTATGTTTTTTGATATTATATAAAAACCCGCTTTAGGGGAATTTTATCAGAAGGGAAGTCTCAAGCGCCTTTTGCCCTTTTTGCCCATCATGGAGCCCGTGAGCTGCTTGATCATCTTGTTCATCTGCTCGTACTGGCGAAGAAGCTTGTTTACATCCTCAACCTTGGTACCGCTGCCCTGAGCGATTCTCTTTCTTCTCGATGCGTTGATTACGGAGGGATGCTCTCTTTCGTACTCCGTCATGGAGAGGATAATCGCCTCCGTCCGCGCCATCACCTTGGGGTCTACCTGCGCATCCTTCAAGGCGCCCGGTTTTACGCCGGGGAGCATACCAACGATCTCCTCGATGCTGCCCATGTCCTTGATCTGTCTGAACTGCTCAAGGTAATCGGTGAGGGTGAAGGTGTTCTCGCGGATCTTACGCTCAAGCTCCATTGCCTTTTTCTCATCGAAGTTCTGCTGTGCCTTTTCGATGAGGGTGAGCACGTCGCCCATGCCGAGGATTCGCGATGCCATTCTGTCGGGGTAGAAGGGTTCGATCGCATCCAGCTTTTCGCCCGTACCCGTGAATTTGATGGGCTTGCCCGTGACGTAACGTACAGACAGCGCCGCACCGCCTCGGGTATCGCCGTCCAGCTTGGAGAGGAGGACACCCGTAATATCAAGCTGATTGTTGAACGACTCCGCCACGTTCACCGCATCCTGACCCGTCATGGCATCTACCACAAGGAGGATCTCGGTGGGGTTGGCAATTTCCTTTATATCGGAAAGCTCATTCATCAGAACCTCGTCCACATGAAGTCTGCCTGCCGTGTCGATGAACACCATATCGTGTCCGTGACGTTCCGCATGAGCAAGACCTGCCTTGGCTATCTCAACGGGGGACACATCCGTTCCCATTTCAAAAACGGGAATGTCAAGCTGAGCGCCCACGACCTTGAGCTGATCCACCGCAGCCGGTCTGTAAACGTCGCAGGCTACGAGAAGGGGACGCTTGCCCTGCTTCTTGTACATCCCTGCCAGCTTGCCGCTGTGGGTGGTCTTACCCGAACCCTGGAGACCCACCATCATCACCACTGTGGGGGGACGGGATGAGATCTGCAGCTTGTTGTTTGTCTCGCCCATGAGAGAAATAAGCTCTTCGTGAACGATTTTTATAATCTGCTGTGCAGGCATCAGGCTTTCAAGCACATCCGCACCCACAGCGCGTTCTGTCACTTTTTTGACAAATTCACGGACGACCTTGAAGTTGACATCCGCTTCAAGAAGGGCGAGCTTGACCTCGCGCATACCTTCCTTAACGTCCGCCTCCGTAAGCTTCCCCTTGTTCTTGAACTTTTTGAAGGCATTATTCAGTTTTTCAGCCAAACTGTCAAACATCGGTTTCTCCGTTTCTGTAATAGGTTGGTGTAGTACCAATGGTGCAGCCTATGCGAAATTCGGCTTCCATTATCCTCATTCAACGGAAGGGAAGTGCTCCTCTTCCGTTTCGGTAATTACTTTTAAAACATTCGCAATGCGCGGCTTCATTCCGTCTGCGGCACTTTCCGCCATTTCGGCAAGCTCAGCCTTTACTTTTGCCATGCAGGCTTCAAAGGCTCCCATTTTTTCTACCATGTGCAGCTTTTCTTCAAGGTCATGGAGCTCAGCCACGGTTTTTTTGACGGAATCTCTGACCCCCTGACGGGATATGCCCGTGACCTCGGAGATCTCGGCGAGGGAATAGTCCTCGTTGTAGTAATAATCCATCATTTCACGCTTGCGTTCGGTGAGCAGTTCGCCGTACACGTCAAGGAGCAGGGGGATTCTGAGGTCTTTTTCAAACATTTTCCAAATCCTCTCCTCGTTTTGTGGTGTAAAGCAAATCACTTTACAGATTGTACCATATTACAGCGGATTTGTCAAGAGGAAAATGCAAATTTAAGAGAATTTTTTTGTCCATATTAACTGTTTTTTATTTGCCTGATTGATGCATAATACACAAAGAAAAGACAGCCGAAGAGATCAGCTGTCTTTTAAGACTTTTTCGGGAAATTACTTGCCTTCGGAAACTGTTGCAATCATTTCTCTTGCCCAGTCAACGATTGCCTGGCGTTCTTCCAGGGAAATGCTCTTGCCGAAGAGACCGCACTTGACATAGTAAGTCTTGTCGATCACGTTTGTGCCTGCCATCTGCAGTGTATTCTTCAGGATCTGCTCACCCTTTGAATCCTTGGGGCCGTCGATGAAAAGGGCAACGTTCTGTGCGCGGGAGGGATTCAACTCGCTGCAGAAACGTCTTACTTCATCGGAAGGCGCGCCCTTCATGGTAACACCGATGAGAACCAGGCGCTCCTTATCGGCAGGATATGCCGGGGGGATGTCGTTGACCAGACATTCGCAGGCCTGACCGATGGCGTTGGCGTAGGTTTCCATCTTGCCCTTCTTGGATGAGTACATAACACGCATTTTCATATTGATTTCCTCCGAAATATTTGGGAATTTGTTCATCTTCTATTATACCATATCCGAGGCGCAAAAGAAAGGATGTTTTGCTATTTTACCATATCGCCGAGTAATGTTTGGTGGTGTTGCATAAAACAATCGAATTTTGTTGGCTGTTTTGCACAACGTCCCATGAGCGATAAGTGAGGCGAGGGAAGGAATGGGGAATAAATTATAAAAAGAAATACAAAAACAGCATATTACAGCAGATTTTTTAACACGAATATGATATAATAGAGAAAACAATCTGGGGGGAGAGACCGTGGATTTTTTAAACAGCCTTGAAATAGACCTTGTACACGACGTACACGAAGCGCTTCAATGTAATTTTCTCGATTTCGTCATGCCCATTATCACCACCTTGACAAATGCCGGCATCCTTTGGGTGGGGCTGGCGCTGGTGTTCCTTTTTTCGCGCCGAACGCGGAGGATGGGTGTGACCATGGGAATTGCCCTTATTCTCGGACTTGTGGTGGGGAATATTGTGCTCAAGCCCCTTGTGGGTAGGATCAGACCCTACGATTTTGACCCCACAATCACTCTTATTATTCCTCCCGAGATTGAGTTTTCCTTTCCGTCGGGGCATTCTCTTGCCGCCTTTGAAGGGGCAGTCAGCATCTTTTTGTACCGCAGAAGATGGGGTATACCGGCACTCGTCCTTGCCGCACTTACGGCTTTTTCAAGGGTCTATCTTCAGGTGCATTACCCAACGGACGTTATCTGCGGTTCCTTGCTCGGTGCTGCCTTTGCGGTGCTGGCTTTTTCCATGGTCAAAGGGATGAAGTGGGAAAAGCTCGGGTGAGGGTGAAAAATGTCCGCTGGGACAGTTTGTGAGGAGATTTTTTGATACAGCCGACAAAAATGAT
>SVSU01000085.1 GCA_015064135.1 Oscillospiraceae bacterium | reverse complement strand
GGAGATGAAGCTGTCATGCTTCTCAGCCGTCACGCCCGTGAGGGGCTGGAACCAGTGGGTGTAGTGGGTGCATCCCTTTTCGATTGCCCAGTCCTTCATGGCGTTGGCAACGATATTCGCCAGATTGATGTCAAGGGGACGGCCCTCGTCGATGGTCTTTTTCAGTGATTTGTATGTCTCTCTGGGGAGACGCTGTCTCATGGCACTGTCGTCAAAGGAGAGACAGCCAAAGTAATCGGAAACTGTTTCCATTTATAAAAAACTCCTGATTTTTATTCAATATCCAGAATGCATCCCACGGGGCAGTGGTCGCTTCCCATGATCTCGCCGAGAATAAAGCTGTCCTTCACCATGGGGAAAAGCCGATCGGACACCACAAAATAGTCGATGCGCCATCCCACGTTCTTTTCTCTCGCCTTCATCATGTAGCTCCACCAGCTGTATTCGATCTTATCGGGATAGAGTGTTCTGAATGTGTCCTTGAAGCCGCTTTTGAGAAGTTCGGTGAATTTGCCGCGCTCCTCGTCGGAAAATCCTGCACTCTTGTGGTTGGTTTTCGGATTCTTCAAATCAATTTCCTCGTGGGCAACATTCAGATCGCCGCAGTACACCACGGGCTTTTCGACATCAAGAGAGCGAATATATTTCCGAAGAGCGTCCTCCCATGTCATGCGGTAGTCAAGACGCGCCAACTCACGCTGAGCGTTGGGAGTATATACATTAAGAAGATAAAAATTCTCGTATTCCAGCGTTATGGCACGACCTTCGGAATCATGCTCGGGAATACCGATACCATAGTGCACCGAAAGAGGCTCTTTTTTGGCGAAAATCGCCGTGCCGGAGTAGCCCTTTTTCTCCGCGCTGTACCAGAATTGATGATAGCCGGGAGTCTCAAACACTGCCTGTCCCGGCTGCATTTTTGTCTCCTGAATACAGAAAAAATCTGCATCCGCTGCTCTGAAAAAGTCGCCGAAGCCCTTCTCAAGACAGGCGCGGAAGCCGTTTACATTCCATGAAATAAACTTCATACTGATCCTTTTCGTTAGTTTCAACTTAACTTTTGAGGGATTTTCCAAAAGAGGTATTCTCAGAAGTGGGACGGTTCGCCTGCAAATCAAGCCGCACATTGGAGAATTTTCCGTAAGGGAAATTCTCGGGAGTGGAACGGTTCGCCTGCAAATCAAGCCGCACATTGGAGAATTTTCCGTAAGGGAAATTCTCGGGAGTGGAACGGTTCGCCTGCAAATCAAGCCGCACATTATTCCCACTCAATAAACGCAAACCGCACATTGGAGAATTTTCCGTAAGGGAAATTCTCGGGAGTGGGACGGTTCGCTTCCAACTCCAACTGCACGTTATTCCCACTCGATATTACCGCCATTATATCATAATTATACTATCTTTTGCGGTTTTTTGTCAAGGTGTTTCTAAAAAAATGAAAGCATGGAACAGGTATGAATCCTCCTCCAAAAGCAAGATAAATCTTCAGCTGAAAATCTGAATTAAAATGCACGAAATCACCCCCTTTCTGTTGGTCGAATTGCCGATTTTGAAAAAAAAGATTCCATTCCGCAAAATTTCTATGGAAAAAGGACGGATGTTGTGGTATAATGATTAAAGATGTAAAGTGGGATATTAGGGCATGATGCGTCCCCTTCCCCCATCTCATCCGTTATCAATCAATATTTATATAAATCAGGACGCCGCAGCCACCAAACCATACGGCGCGGCATGGAGGAATCACACCAATGAAAAGATACCTGGTATTAGAAAACGGAACCGTATTTGAAGGCAATGCGTTCGGTGCAGACCGCGATGTGATTGCCGAGATCGTATTCAATACAGCAGTCACAGGCTATGTAGAAACCCTTTCCGACGCAAGATACATCGGACAGGCCATCTGCCAGACATTCCCCCTCATCGGCAACTACGGTGTCAACGAATCCGATGCTGACGGAGTTCCTGTGTGCGTTTCCGCTTACATTGTCCGTGAGCTCTCCGACATCGCATCCAACTTCCGCAGTGAAGGCGAGCTGGATGCTTATCTGAAGAAATACAATGTGCCCGGCCTCAGCGGTATCGATACCCGTAAGCTGACAAAGCTCCTCCGCGATGAGGGAACAATGAACGGCATGATTACCTCCGACCCGGCAAAGGCAGATCTTGATGCCATCCGCAATTTCCGCATTACAAAGGCGGTTGAGGCGGCAAGCACCAAGGAAGTATATACCGAAGGGGACGGCAGCATCAAACTTGCTCTCCTTGACCTGGGCTCAAAGAACGGCATCATCCGCGATCTTGTTCGCCACGGTGCTTCCGTTACCGTATTCCCCCATACCGCATCCGCCGACGAGATCTTAGCCATCAATCCCGACGGCATCGTTCTCTCGGGAGGCCCCGGTGATCCTGCTGAATGCGGCATGGAAGTCTACACCGTCAAGGCGCTCCTCGACAGCGGCATTCCCATGCTGGCCATCGGCCTCGGCCATCAGCTTCTTGCTCTTGCAAACGGCTTCTCCACAACTAAGCTGAAGCACGGACACCGCGGCGGCAGTTACCCCACAAAGACCTCCGAGGAAAGCGGCAGACTTTATATCACCGCCCAGAATCACGGCTACGCTGTGGCAAGTGAGACTGTTGATCCCACAGTTGCCGAGGAGATCTTCCGCAACATCAACGACAAATCCAACGAGGGTCTGCTTTACAAGAACATCCCTGCAATCTCCGTCCAGTTCACTCCTGCTGCTATCACGGGTCCCAACGACACGGACTTTGTGTATGATCGCTTCTTCAAAATGCTTGAGTTGAAATAACGTGCAGTTTTTTGTCGAAGGATAGCGACCCCACTCCCGAGAAATCCCCTTGCGGAAAATACTCCAATGTGCATCTTTAATCCAAATAAATAACAAAAAAGGCTCTGCAAAGCAAGAAAACCTTGTATGCAGAGCCTTTCTTATACAGAAAGCAGGGCGCAACACTACGCTGTACCCTGCCTTTTCTTATTCAATTCGGTCAATCGCTTACTCTACGGTAATGGGGAATGCTACGCTGTAATAGGAGAAGTTTACGGAGAAATTGTAGTTTCCGGGAGCAATCTCCTCTTCCAGCTTAATCGCTGCACCGACATGACCTGTTTCGGTAGCGAATGCAGGATATTCATCCATCACCAGTGTACCCTTGATGAAGTAGAAATCATCGCCGGATACCGCTACATCGCAGGAGAACTCATCCTCATACTTCACCTCGCCGTCCAGTACGAATACGAGTGTGCTGTTTGCTCTGTCATAATAGGGATTCTTACCGTCTACAAAGAGAGAGGTGTCCTCGGTCTCAAGGGCAACGGCGGTGTGGTTGATTACCTTATCCTCGCCGGGAGCATACTTTGTCTCCTTCTCGGTCTCGCCTGCGGTATCCTCCACAGCAACACTTTCTCCATCAACGGTCTCCTGTACATCATTTCCATCGGAGCAAGCACAGAGCCCCATCATAAGAATCATTGCAGCAAAAAGTGCCTTCCATTTATTCATAATAAAAACCTTGCCTTTCTTTCTAAAACCACAAGTGGCGTTTATTGTCGAATTCTTGACTGTCTTATACTACCACATAAACATAGCAACAGTATTTATATTTTTTGAATTTTTTATGTCTGCACGGTGAGTATTACATCAAAATGAAGGAAAAGTGCACGATTTTGTGTTCTATTCGCTCAATTCTGTTTAATATGCTCCCCAATGCTGTCATTTTTTGTGTTTCATGTATTTTTGAAGATTGTCAATCCGCTTCTTTATCCTCTCAAGCTCTTCGGCAACATCGTCAAGGTCTGATATGTTCAAATCGCTGACTCCCAAAAGATAATCACAGCTTACCCCGTAAAACGCTGCCAGTCGGATAATTGCATAACTGTCGGGATTTGTTTTTCCCGTCTCATAATTTGAAAGTGTCCTTTGGTCAATCCCCGTTTTTTCAGCCACATCAATCTGCCGAAGATCTCTGTCCTCTCTCAGTTCTTTGATTCTGTTCATGTAATTCTCCGTATTATTTTTCTTTTCCCACTCCATTTTACTATATTTTTTCTAAAAACCATTGACACACCATGATTTTTCTGATATAATCTATATTGTACTAATATTTTGGTACATTATTCATGAAAGGAGGATAAAAATATGCTTACATGGGCAGCTTTAATCAAAGCAGGCTGGTGGGCACTTGGCACATACGCATTTTCAAGCGGTGCAAGGTTCTGGCTCGGATGCTAAGATAACATAACAAAAAGGAACCCCGGGCAAATCCTTTATGGGAAATGCTCGGGATTCCTTTTTTTAGATGTTTATAATCGCATGATTGTTTATTTCAAAACATCAATACCAGACCTGTTCTCCTGTTTCGTAGTACAGCATCAGATCTTCGATCTCCTCCTCCATACGGCTCATATTTGCCGCCAGTCTGGAAGCGAGGTCGGTATCGTTGTCACGGAAGCAGTAGCGGAACTGATAGGGGAGACGTTCCATATACTGACCATACATAAACGCCAGGTCAAACATACGGCCCTCTACGATCAGATCCACAACCTTTGACATATTCTCATCTGTGGAATATCTTCCCTTCAGAGCACCGTCAAAGTATGCGGGATAAACTGTCTTGTAGGATTCAGCATTCAGTGCCTCCATCATGATGCCCACAAATTCGTAGTCCTCAAGAGGCAGAGTAACGGGAAGGCTGTATACGCTGAGCTGGTCAATAGCGCCCGTTACATAGTTCTTCTGTGCAGTGTCATACTTGGGGTAAGGAAGCACACCATACTCAAAGGGAAGCTTGGCAAAAGAGCCCAGGCAGCTTGAGAAGTTTGCGGGATAGATTGCAATCTTGCCATGTGCAAAATCGGGAGCATTGGACATGGTATCGCTCTCATCGTGGAAACAGCCCTCATTGCTGAAGAAGAAAGTATTCAGCTTTGCAAGAGTGTTGTATACCTTTTCCGTGCCCAGAGTAACTTCAAGGTTGCCCTCATCATTCTTTGTCAGCATACGAGCATCGATAGCTGTAACCCACGGATCGGTACCGCTGTAGGTGTGGGTAAAATATCCGAATGTGTCATTCTTATCAGGGGTGCTGTTGCCGTTTTCGTCTGCGTGAATTGTGGAGCAGATCTCAATAAACTTGTCAATGGTCCATTCTCCATCGAATACAAGCTGATAAATATCATCGGAGGAATAACCCCAGTCAGCCATCAGCTCCATATTAAACGCCTGAATCCACATATAGGTCAGGGATGTGAGAGAAAGGTCGCCTGTGATGGCATATGCCTTTCCTTTAACGGTAGCTTCATCATTGGTTGCCTTGTTCCACCAGGGCTTTTCCCAGTTGATATTGGGGATGTCATACCAGTTGACTGCCATGTTATAGATCATGGGAGTCCATGACATATACATCATCAAATCGGCAACCTCAAACATATTCTCCTGCGCCATTACAAACTGGAAGAAGGTATCCTGAGTCTCCATACCGTCGCTGTATGCTACGAGCTTTGTGTCGAAACGCTTCTCAACATCCTCATTTCTCTTCCAAATGGCACTGTTCAGGGAATCGCCTGTCAATTCTTCATCATATGTATACTGGTCCATCCAGGCGCCTTCCTGACAAAGAATTCTGAATTCCTTGCCCTCGAACGTAACCTCGGGAAGTTCGTCGGAAATGCTCCGTCTGTCGAATTCAGTCTCCGCAGGATCGGTTTCCACCTCGGGCGCTGAAGTCTCCTCAGAAGCTGTGGTTTCATCGCCCCCTATGGTATCATCTCCGCCGCAGGCAGTACTGCCAAACAGCATCAACGATGCAAGAAGAAGGGAAAGTGCTCTTTTGGATTTCATAGATTTGTACCGTTCCTTTCTTTGAATAAAAATTTTTATCTCCAACGGGGTGGTCTAAAAACAACAGGATGCTGTATGCTTTCACACACAGTATCCTGTCACTTCTTAAAACCAATTACTCGCTTACAACTTCAGTCTTTACCTCGGTGTCTACGAGCTTGATAAGTGCCATTTCGGCAGCGTCACCGCGTCTCGGTCCGAGCTTATAGATCTGAGTGTAACCACCGTTTCTGTCAGCATACTTAGGAGCGATTTCGTCGAATACCTTCTTTACTACGTCTTCCTTGGTGATGTATGCAAGAGCCTGACGGCGGGTTGCAAGTGTGTTCTTTTTGCCAAGGGTAATCATCTTTTCAGCAACAGAACGAACTTCCTTAGCGCGTGTGAGAGTGGTTTCGATCTTACCGTTCTCGAGAAGGTAAGTAACCATTCCACGGAGCATCGCATTTCTGTGAGCAGTTGTTCTGCCGAGTTTTCTGGTTCCGGGCATATCCCATGTCCTCCTTTTGCAAAAGTTTATCGAAATTTAGTTATAGTTTTGTTTATCCTCCGACCGCATCATATCAGCAACCGGAGCAGAAGTTACAGTCCGAGCAGATTCAAGGTACATTCATGCATCACAGACACACAAAATGCCCATCAACCTGCCCACTGCATCGCACGAGCCAACTGCATATCAATTACGCTTCGCCCATGCACTGTACAAGCAAACTGCATATCAACTACGCAGTCGCTCGCTACACTTTGGAAATTCCCGGCACGAAGTGCGAAAATGGGTTGGGCCCCCATTTTCAGGGAATTTCGAGACACAAGCAAACTGCATATCAATTATGCAATCGCTCGCTACACTTTGGAAATTCCCGGCACGAAGTGCGAAAATGGGTTGGGCCCCATTTTCAGGGAATTTCGAGACACAAGCAAACTGCATATCAACTACGCAATCGCAAACCGCTTGTGTCAGTCTTCCTCACGCTTGAGATCAAGGTTGAGGGAATGCAGCTTCTGGATAACTTCTTCAAGCGACTTCTTACCGAGGTTTCTGACCTTCATCATTTCTTCCTCGGTGCGGTTAATAAGATCTTCAACCGTGTCAATGCCGGCTCTCTTGAGGCAGTTGAAACTGCGTACCGACATGTCAAGCTCCTCAATGGTCATCTCCAAGACTTTTTCTTTGATAGTCTCTTCGCGTTCAACCATAATTTCGGTGTTCTTAGCCTCGTCCGATAAATCCACGAACAAGTTGAGATGATCGTTGAGTATCTTGGCGCCGAGAGAAATCGCTTCCTTCGCCAAAATCACACCGTTTGTCAGAACTTCGATGGTCAGCTTGTCGTAATCTGTGCTGCTGCCAACGCGAGTGTTCTCAACCGTGTAATTTACGTTGTAAACCGGAGTGTAAATCGAATCGGTGAATATCGTGCCGACCGGAGGAGCCATACCCTGGCTGTTTTGATAATAAAGCTGCTTGTTCTTTTCCTGAGAAACATAGCCCCTGCCGTGATCGAAGGTCAGCTCCATGTAGAAGCGAACATTTTCGCCCACTGTGGCAATGTGGTGATCAGGATTGAGAATCTCAACGTCCGCATCCTGCTTGATATCTCCGGCTGTAATATCGCAAGAACCGGTGGTGTCAATCACAACAGTTTTGGGACCGTCGCAATGCAGTTTAGCGGTAATGCCCTTTACATTCAGCACAATCTCGGTAACGTCTTCCTTTACTCCCGCAATGGTGGAGATCTCGTGGAGAACGCCGTCGATCTTGATGCTGGAAACAGCTACTCCCGGGAGAGAACTGAGAAGAACTCTGCGGAGAGAATTTCCAAGGGTGATGCCATAGCCTCTTTCCAGGGGCTCGATTATAAACTTTCCGTTTTTGCCATCTTCGCTAAGATTTATTGTCGCAATATTAGGCTTCTCTATCTCAATCATTATAATAACCCTCCGTCTGATATTTTTGCAAACCCACATATCTGCCGTCCCTCATAGGACAGCGGGAAAATCATTGTTTTTTGCAAAATCCATAGTCTGAGCACTTTTTTGTGGAATACTGACCAACAATAACCTCTGCCCAAGGTAATCCGGCCGATTTGGTAATCCGAAAGTACCCCAGACAGGTTATTACTTGGAATAAAGTTCGACGATAAGCTGTTCTTCGAACGGGAAGTCGATGTCCTCTCTCTTAGGCAGTGCAACTACCTTTGCGGAAAGGTTCTCGCGGTCTGCTTCCAGCCACTGAGGGATCACTGCTGTGCCCATCTGTTCTGCCAGAGCCTTGATCTTTTCGGAAGACTTAGAACCGTCCTTCACTGCGATCACGTCACCAACCTTGCAGATGATAGAGGGAATGTCTGCCTTCTTGCCGTTGAGTGTGAAGTGTGCATGACGAACGAGCTGACGAGCTTCCTTACGGCTTGCTGCAAGACCCATTCTGTATACGATATTGTCAAAACGTGTCTCAAGAATGGAGAGGAGGTTTTCACCCGTTACGCCTTCCTTCTTGTCCGCCTTAACGTAGTAGGACTTGAACTGATTTTCCTGTACACCGTAGTAGCGGCGTGCGGACTGCTTTTCTCTGAGCTGGAGACCGTATTCCTTTACGTTCTTGCGACCTGCGCCATGCTGACCGGGAGCTGTTGTTCTGCGAGCAACTGCACACTTGTCTGTGAGGCAGCGATCACCCTTGAGGAAAAGCTTCTTACCTTCTCTGCGGCAAAGCTTGCAGGAAGGACCTGTGTATCTTGCCATAACTCTTATCCTCCTTGATAATTATACTCTTCTGCGCTTGGGGGGACGGCATCCGTTGTGAGGAATGGGGGTAACGTCCTTGATGAGGGTGATGTCAAGACCTGCTGTCTGCAGTGCACGGATCGCTGCTTCGCGTCCGTTGCCGGGACCCTTTACATATACCTCTACTGTCTTCA
>SVSU01000084.1 GCA_015064135.1 Oscillospiraceae bacterium | reverse complement strand
GATGTGCTGACCGATTCCGAAGAGGCGATGCTCCTTGCAATGCTTGACGAGACAAGTGAACGTCAGCAGATCGATATTGTGATCTGTACCACCCCCTCCACAAACGGGTATTCCGCCATGGATTATGCCGATAATTTCTTTGAGGATTATCACTACGGTATGGGTGAGGAGAGGGACTGCATCCTTTTGATGATAAGCATGGAGGGCAGCAGCTGGCACATCACCACGGCAGGATACGGCATAACCGCAGTGACCGATGTGGGAATCGAATACATCGGTGAACGCATCGTTCCGCTGATGTCGGAGGGTGAATTTGCAGATGCTTTCTCGGAATATATTTCCATATGCGACCGATTTACAGACATGGCGCGCGGCGGAGATCCCTATGATGCGGATAATATCCCAAAGGGATCGTTTCCGGCAGTTCGGAATTTGCTCATCTCTCTGGTGATCGGAATCGTTGGGGCATGGTTCATTACGGGCAAACAAAAAGCACAGCTTAAATCCGTGAAAATGCAGAATGATGCAAAGAGTTATACAAAAGAGGGAAGCCTTGCAATATCCGAATCAAGGGATTTCTTCCTCTATAAATCCGTAACAAAAAGCGAAAGAACCGACGGCTCGGGCGCATCGTCCACCCACACCACCAAATCGGGCACCACAGTGGGCGGCGGAGGCGGAAATTTTTAAGTGAGACGATGCTCTCTATGATTTAAGTACATGGGTGAAACCATATAAAAAAGAATTACAGGAGGAATCAACAATGGCAAAGCATATTTGCGCTCTCTGCGGAGCAGAACTCAATCTTCTCTCCGAACAAAAACTGGCTGACGGCAATTATATCTGCCGCAAGGTTTGTTCAAAAAAATGTCTGAAATATTTTGATAAGGTCAGAGCCACACTTGACTCGGTTAAATCTCACATTGAGCAGGTGGAATTCGGCACAAAGGTATGGGAGCAGATTTTTGTACCCCTTCAAAAGACGAAGAACAAGGAAGAAAAGCTCGTGCCCTGCGGAACGGGTCCCGAGATCATTATTTCTCCCTCTACCGGACTTATCGCGCTGAAGGAAACCAGATATAAAATCTTCATCTTCGGCAAATCCGTTCATGCCTGCGTATTCCGTGTGGCAGATCTGTACAGCTACGAATATGAGACCGAGGTGGTCAAGAATTCCGAGGGAAAGGAAGAGACCAAGCATTACTGCCGTCTCCTGTTCCACAATGTTCCCGGTCTTTATGAATTCCGCATCGGACTTAACGGTGAAAAGGGCTTCAAAAACGTTGAGAAATACTTCGACACCATGTTTGGTATTCAGAAAACTCTCGGCAATATGAAGAACACCTTCAAACAGCAGCTTGATGCGGCAAAAGCAGTTGCAGGCGCAGTGAAAGCTGTGAAAGACGGTACCGTGAATGAGGAGATCGCCGAAAATGCCGTGAATGCAGTAAACAATATGCAGTTCGGCGACAGAACAAAGTGGATCGAAAAGGCAGATGCTGCCCTTGCTTCGGTTAAGTAAAGATGGGCAAATGCATCGGAGCAATGCCTGCATATTCCAAACGCCTTATGTTGATAGGATGACAACCCAAAAGAGGCTGCCGCAGTTATAAATGCGACAACCTCTTTTTTTGTGTGCCCGGTTTATTCAAATATCAGAATCATCAAAAGAACAGATCATCGTTGAATCATTTTGAGAATTTATGTTCTGTTTTTTTTGGGGATGTGGAATAAATGATTTTTTGCGAACATTTTTTTGTTGTTTCGAGCGATAATTTGTGGTTTTTCGTCAAACACCCCTTTCTGTGATGTGCGACCACTCTTGTGTTTTACGAACATAATTTCGGAAAATTTGCTCAAACCTCTTGAAATCCATGGGAAACTGTGGTATGATAGTGGTGTGGACAGGAGAAAATCGAAAAAATTTTCGAAAAAATGCGAAGGAGGCGGCGATATGGAACAAAAACAGTATGTCTGCATTGATCTGAAGTCTTTTTTTGCATCGGTGGAGTGTGTGGAAAGAGGGCTTGACCCCATGAATACAAATCTTGTTGTGGCGGATGTGGGACGGACGGAGAAAACCATCTGTCTGGCTGTCACGCCTCCCCTGAAGGCATACGGCATCCCCGGAAGAGCGCGTTTGTTTGAGGTGATCGAAAAATTGAAGATGGTGAATGCAAGGCGGCAGCAGAGCGCTCCCGGCAGGTGTCTTGTGGGATCTTCATCTTTTGACAGCGAATTAAAAGGGAATCCTTCCTTGGCGGTGGACTTTATTGCCGCACCTCCGAGAATGGCGTATTATATCAAATACAGCACCATGATCTATGAAATATATCTGAAATATGTGGCGCCGGAGGATATTCATGTGTATTCCATTGATGAGGTGTTCATAAACCTGACCCCCTATCTGAAAACCTATGGAATAACTGCTCGCCGGCTCACCTCCCTCATGATTGCCGATGTATTCCGCACCACGGGGATTACCGCGGCGGCAGGAATAGGGACCAATCTGTATCTGGCGAAAATCGCCATGGATATAGAAGCAAAGCACACGGAAGCGGACGAAAACGGTGTTCGTATTGCGGAACTTGATGAACTGTCTTACCGCCGTCGGTTATGGAACCATCGCCCACTCACAGACTTCTGGCGCATCGGCGGAGGATATGCGAGGCGGCTTGAGACAAACGGGATCTACACTATGGGGGATGTGGCAAGGTGTTCCCTCGGTGGGGAAGGAGATTATTATAATGAAGATCTGCTTTATAAACTGTTCGGTATCAATGCAGAACTGCTCATAGATCATGCCTGGGGACGGGAAAGCTGTACCATAGAGGATATCAAAGCATACATTCCCGAGTCTCACAGCATCTCATCGGGGCAGGTGCTGCAGTCGCCGTATCCCTTTGAGAAAGCACGGCTTATCGTCCGTGAAATGGCAGATGCTCTGGTGCTTGATTTGGTGGATAAAGGGTTGGTGACGGGGCAAATGGCACTGGCGGTGGGGTATGATGCGGAGTGTCTGAAGGGTGAGCGCGATTACAGGGGGGAATGTACCATCGATCACTACGGAAGAAAAATTCCCAAAGCCGCACAAGGCACCGTTAATCTTCCATCGCAAATTTCTTCCACAAAACTGATTACATCTGCCTTAATGAATCTTTTTGACAGGATCGTGGATCCGAATCTCACGGTGCGGCGGCTGAATATAACCGCCTGCGGTGTAGTAGCCGAAAGCAAAGCCGCCCCCCGCAATGACAGCGGAGAACAGCTTGATCTTTTCACCGATTACGAAGCCATAGAACGAAAGCGTGCAGAGGAGGCGGCGGCACTCATGAAGGAAAGAAATATGCAGAAGGCGGTTCTTGCGCTGAAGAAAAAATATAGCAAAAATATCATTCTCCGCGGCATGAATTTTGAAGAAGGCGCCACAGCAAGAGAGAGAAATGCACAGATCGGCGGTCATCGGGCATAGTGAAGGAGGGAAGAGAGTATGTATAGAACCGCTTATGACGATATTTTGTACAGCAAAAGACCCGTATCTTACAAGCATCCGCCGATGACACAGGCATCCCGTGCGGCGCAGTTTGCTCCTTTTGCGGCGCTGAACGGATACGGTGCGGCGGTTGAGGAGACGGCAAGGCTGACGGAGTGTGAAATCGAACCTGACGAGTGTGCCGTGGAGGAGATCGACCGCAGGCTTCGTTTTTTGGCGGAACGGATCAACTGTCTCCCCGAGGCTGAGATAACATATTTCAAGCCCGACAGTCGGAAAAAAGGGGGAGAGTATGTGTGCGTGAAGGGGCGTGTGAAGGAGATAGACGAAATTGAGTGCCGTGTGGTCCTTGCAGACGGGACAAAAATTATAATGGGAGGAATAAGACGGATCGAGATCCCGGATGAGCGCTTCGGAGAAAATGGCGGAATGTACGAAGTGTAAAATACGCTTTTTGATAAGTTTGACTTGCAAAAAAGGGTGAAGTGTGGTAGAATATAATTGAAGCCGAATGTGAAGCTAAAGTAAGGCTGTGTGCCGAGCGCTTTTTTCGGACTTTACTCAAAATTTTTACGGAGGATCACATGAGAAAAAACAAATCGCTTATTTTCGTCCTTTGTGCGGCGGTACTGTTTGCTGTTTTCAGCCTGCCTGTTTTTGCGGAGGATGTATCTTTTGAGTTGGGCAATACAAGCGGAAAGCCCGGAGATATTGTAAATGTTACGATTACCGTGTCCAGCTCCGCGGATATCAACTCCATTGCCCTGTATGAACTGACCTATGACCCCTCTGTTCTGACATTCCGCGGATTCGATAATACAAGTGAAATTACATCGAAGAGCTTCCTCGCAGGATTTGATGAGGAGAAATGCGTTATTACCCTTGCTCTGAAAAATACCGAAGCCATTGATTCTCTCATCTGCAATCTTCAATTTTTCATCAACGGTACAGCGGATGACGGCACAACATCCGTTACCATGACATCCCTTGTTAAAAATGCATCGGAGGTCATCTCGTCCACAGTTTCCGCAGGCAGCGTAACAGTGGAGAGCGAGTCGTCCTCCCCCTCACATACTCATCAGATGAAATATGTTCCCGAGCAGGAAGCCACCTGTGCATCCACGGGACACGAAGCATATTGGACGTGTACCTCCTGCGGCAATAATTATTCCGATGAAGGCGGAACGCTGCTCCTTACATCCGTCACCACAGCAAAGGACCCCCATAATCATACGGGAGAGACCGCGCTCAAGGATGAAAAGGAAGCAACGGCAACCAAAGACGGATATACGGGCGACACGGTGTGCATGGGCTGCGGTGCAGTTCTGGAGGAAGGTTCCGTGATTCCCAAAAAGGGAGGCACATCAGGGGAAACCGACCGTCCTTCCGTAAACAAACCCGAGACGGAGGCACCCGAGACCGACCGCCCCACAAGCACGAAACCCGAAACCGATAAACCGGAAACCGGCAAGCCCGAGACCGACAAAAGCTCCGACATAACTGTGGAGAGCGAAAAGCCCACCGGAATTGTTCCCGAGACCCCTTGGGTGAATCCTTTCGTTGACGTAAAGGCGAGTGCATCCTACTATAATGCGATCCGCTTTGTGTACGAAAACGGTTTGTTCAAGGGTGTGTCCGATACGGAATTCGAGCCCGATACAACCATGACCAGAGCTATGTTCGTAACCGTTCTCGGCAGACTTGAAGGTGTGGATACCCGATATTTCTCCACGGGATGCAGTTTTGATGACGTGGTGGAAGGGGAATGGTATCACCCCTATGTGGAATGGGCATCTGAAAAGGGCATCGTACAGGGCTACGGCGACGGCAAGTTCGGTGTGGACGACGAGATTACAATCGAGCAGGCGGCAGTCATTATCGCGAGATATGCAAAGCACGCAGGCGAATATAAGGCAAGCAATGCATCACTTACTGCGTACAGCGACGGCGCAAATACAGCTGACTGGGCTCTTGCCGAGATGAAATGGGCTGTGGCGAACGGTGTCTATACAGGAACAAGCGGCAAGCTGAATCCTCAAAATCCGGCATCCCGTGCCCTTGTTGCGGTTATGCTTCACAATTATGTAAGCGTATTCACTGATTGAACAGGAACAAAAAACTAAAAATAGCATAACGGAATAACAAAAAACGACCGAGTTTCCGCCATTGAACGGAGCTCGGTCGTTTGTTATGTCGTTGTTGTCTTATGCAAGGGGATAAAGCTCGGGGAGCATACTGTATCTGAACAGGAGCTTGGCATCTTCAATGTCAACTGTGCCGTTCTTTGTAAAATCTAAGCTGCCTGTATAGTCAATGGGGTATACATCGGGAAGGATGCTGTGCTGGAACAGGAGGCGCGCGTCATTGATGTCTACCGTGCCGTCCGTGTTGATGTCACCGAGGAGGGTATCGGTCACAAGAATTTCCGAGTAGGCTCTCGCAGTGTTGAATTCAACTTCGTCGGCGGTTATAACAGGGGTAATTCCGATAGAGTAAATTCCCTTTTGTGCATCGTCTTTTACGGTGAACAGAATTTTGCCGAGGCTTCCCTCAAGGACTTCGTTTTCCGCCAAAACAAGGGAAATTTCACGGCTATCCTCGTCGTAGGATGCGCTCAGGCACTTTACTTCGATATCCTCGTAGTCGGCAAAACCGGCGAAGGTAAGAGCGCTGCTGCTGTAAGTCAGATTAAAGAGGGAGACACTGCTTATGGGCTCTGTGTTTTCAAGGAAAATCTCAACCTCAACCACCTCGCCGCGCATACCCTTTGCATCCGAAAGAGCGATTGTTGCTGTGGGGATGGGTTCGGTCTCGGGAGCCTCGGTCTCGGGAGCTTCGGTTTCGGGCGCCTCAGTCTCGGGAGCTTCCGTTTCGGGAGCTTCGCCGTTGAGGGAGACAAAGGTGTGACCGTAGGCTGCCGCATAAGCCGCGGCTGTGGTGCTGTGATAGCCTGTCAGAGTGAAGTTTGCCGCTGTGCCGTCGAAAACTGATGTGCTGAAAACGGCATTGCTGTTAAGGACTGTCGCGTTTGTCAGCTTGGAGCAGCTCAGGAACGCGGCATGACCGATGGAGGAAACATTTTCGCCGAGGGTGATGGATTTAATGGCTGTATTCGCAAAAGCAGCCGTATCCAGTTTTGTGACAGAGGAGGGAAGTGTTACATTCGCCAGAGAAGTACAGCTGCTGAATGCGTGTATACCGATGCGAGTTACGGTATCGGCAATGACGAGCTTGGTCAGGTTGGGCATAACGCAGAAGGAGAAGTCACCGATGGAGGTAACGTTGGCGTTGACATACACTGCCTTGATCATTGAACGGTAGTTGAGCCAGGGCTGTGCGCCGTCGGTGTAGTCGTACATGGGACCGGAGCCGCCCACAGCAAGCACGCCCGTGCCGGAAAGAAGCCAGATGGCATCGTCGCCGCAGCTTCCGGAAGCGATAATCTGGTTGTAAGCCGGAACACCGTAACCGAGGATCTTCGAGCTTCCGATGGCGTAGGATTTCTGCATAACCTTGTCGCTGGCATTTCCTTCAATGGTATGTACATAACCATTCTTTACGCCTGTAACGTAGCCCACATGGTCGGAGTCGCCCACAACACCGAAGTAGATGATGTCGCCGGCCATGGGAGTATATGTACCGCCGTGGTAAGCACTGTCATGCCACACACTGTTCCTTTTGAACCAGTTTACACCCACGTCGCAGGATGCGTGCTTGGGAATAACGGAGGTGGGAATGCCTGCCTGCTCCGCACACCATGAAACGAACATGGCGCACCAGGGATTGTAGTTCATGGGGTACCATGCGCCGTATTTTGTCTCGTTGTTGGCGCCTTCCGTGTAGCCGAGCTGAGTCAGTGCAACGGAGAGAATGTCGAAGGCACTTTCGCCCGTGTTCACATGAGTGTTTTCATACGCTGCGGAAACCGGTACAGTAAACATTGAAAAGATCAGACCGAGGAGCGTCACAAGACTGATGACACGTTTTTTTAAGGATATCATTTCGTTCACCTTTCTTTTTGTTTGATGGTGTTGAAGAGGCGCTGAGTAATGTCGGATCAGCATTTCCTTTTCTGCTTTTGCTGTTTCTCGGGGGATTTCCCATCAAGTGGGGGATTCCGTATACAAATACGAGAAACCGCACACAAAGTCATTATATCATTTTTAGTGGTGCTTGTCAAGAGTTTTTGAATGAAAGCAGTAAGTATGCCTTGTTTTGTGAACAAAATTCAACTTTGTCTTAAATGAAGTGCAGCAGACATCCGACAAAGAGCGTGTGGGGATTTGCTCGGAAATCTTTTTTGTTGGAAAATTGCTTCGGATTCCATACCGGACGGTGGTTTTGAGCGCTAAAAAACTTTTTGGCGGTGGGAAAAATACGGTGCTGCAAAAAGGTGCTGCAAAAATAATAAAAAAATTTGTTATTCTTTCCGGATATGCCCCTTAGAATTTTGAAATTCCCTTGCTTTTTCCGGATTTCTGTGCTATAATCATTATGTTCAAGTAAAATTCCCCAGTAAAGGAGATTATTATGGGCAAGATTACATTTATGGGTGCAGGCAGTGCTGCATTTGCGAAAAACGTGCTCGGCGACTGTATGCTGACCCCCGCACTCCGCGACTTCGAGATCGCTCTGTATGATATCAATCCCGAGCGACTGGAAGAATCTTTCATCATGGTTTCCACCCTCAACAAGAATATCAATGAGGGAAGAGCAACCATCAAGAAGTACCTCGGCGTTGAAAACCGCAAGGAAGCACTCCGCGGTGCAAACTTTGTTGTCAACACCGTTCAGGTTGGTCTGTACAAGCCTTGTACCGTTACCGACTTTGAGATCCCCAAGAAGTACGGTCTCCGTCAGACCATCGGTGACACATTGGGTATCGGCGGTATCTTCCGTGCATTGCGTACCATTCCCGTTCTTGAAGAATTTGCAATGGATATGGCAGAGGTTTGCCCCAATGCATGGCTTCTGAACTACTCCAACCCTATGGCGATGAACGCAGGCTTCCTGCAGCGCTATATGCCCATCAAGTCCATCGGTCTTTGCCACTCCGTTCAGGTTTGTTCCAGCAGACTGCTGAAGAACCTGGGTATTGAATACAAGGGTCCCGTAAGAGAGCGCATTGCCGGCATCAACCACATGGCATGGCTCCTTGAGATCGAGGATGCTGACGGAAACGACCTGTATCCCGAGATCCGCCGCCGTGCTATCGAAACTCTGGAGAGACATCTTGAAGAAGGTCACTGGCATGACGACCTGATCCGCTACGATTACATCCGTCGTCTGGGCTA
>SVSU01000083.1 GCA_015064135.1 Oscillospiraceae bacterium | reverse complement strand
CGCGCCGACCATATCAACGTACTTTTCGTTGTATGCATCGAAGCCGTAGCCCTTCTTTGCTGCCGCACGGATTGTGTTTACAACAACGGAGCCTTCAAAACCTGCGTTTTCAGCGATCTGGCGAACGGGAGCTTCCAGAGCCTTTACTACGATCTGGATACCTGTCTTTTCGTCGCCTTCCGCAGTTTCGAGGAGCTTTGAAACGTCGTCGATTACGTTGATATAAGAGGTTCCGCCGCCGGGAACGATTCCCTCCTCAACCGCTGCTCTTGTAGCGTTGAGAGCGTCCTCAATGCGGAGCTTCTTTTCCTTCATTTCTGTTTCAGTAGCCGCACCAACCTTGATTACAGCAACACCGCCGGACAGCTTAGCCAGTCTTTCCTGGAGCTTTTCGCGGTCGAAATCGGATGTGGTTACTTCGATAGCGCTCTTGATCTGTGCAATACGCGCCTTGATATCCTCGGACTCGCCCGCACCGCCGACGATGATGGTGTTGTCCTTGTTTACCTTAACCTGTCTTGCCTGACCGAGCTGTGCAAGAGATGCTTCCTTCAGGTCGAGACCCAGCTCGTCGCAGATCACTTCACCGCCTGTGAGGATCGCGATGTCGCGGAGCATTTCCTTACGTCTGTCGCCGAAGCCGGGAGCCTTGACAGCAACGCAGGTGAATGTGCCGCGGAGCTTGTTCAGCACCAGTGTGGTCAGCGCTTCGCCTTCTACATCCTCAGCGATAACAAGGAGCTTCTTGCCTGCCTGCAGAATCTGCTCGAGGAGGGGAAGAATGTCCTGTACGTTGGAGATCTTCTTGTCTGTGATCAGAATGAGAGCATCGTCAAGAACCGCTTCCATCTTGTCTGTGTCTGTTGCCATATAGGGGGAGAGGTATCCGCGGTCGAACTGCATACCTTCAACAACTTCGCTGTATGTCTCAGCGGACTTGGATTCCTCAACAGTGATAACACCGTCTGCCGTAACCTTTTCCATAGCGTCTGCAATCAGTGTACCGATCACTTCGTCGCCTGCGGAAATGGTACCTACTCTTGCAATGTCCTCCTTGCCGTTTACGGTCTTGGAGTTTGCAATAAGGGATTCAACAGCCTTGTCAACCGCCTTCTGGATGCCCTTGCGGACTACCATGGGGTTAGCGCCTGCCGTTACGTTCTTCATTCCTTCGTGGATGAATGCCTGTGCAAGCAGTGTAGCGGTGGTTGTACCGTCGCCTGCCGCGTCATTTGTCTTTGTAGCTACTTCACGAACGAGCTGTGCACCCATGTTCTCCGCGCCGTTCTCAAGCTCGATGTCCTTTGCGATGGTAACACCGTCGTTTGTGATAAGGGGTGTGCCGTACTTCTTGTCAAGTACAACGTTTCTGCCCTTGGGACCCAGTGTGATCTTAACTGTGTTCGCCAACTTGTCAACACCGGCAATCAGCGCGTTTCTTGCGTCAATGCCGTAAAGAATATCCTTTGCCATATTTCAGTTCTCCTTAATAATATTAGATGGGGATACGGTCGCTTTTTGAAAAAAGCTCCGCAAAAACTTTTATACTGTCATCTTTATGGGTTCGGTGCATCAAATATGGTACACTCCGCCTCACTCAGTATAAAAGTTTTGGGGTCGGGGACAGCGTCCCCATAAAATTACTCAACGATCGCCAGAATGTCGCTCTGCTTTACGATGTTGTATTCGATACCGTCGCACTTAACTTCGGTACCTGCGTACTTGCTTGTGATAACCTTGTCGCCAACCTTGACGGTCATAACAACTTCCTTGCCGTCAACGTTTCCGCCGGGACCTACGGCTACAACTTCTGCAACCTGGGGCTTTTCCTTTGCTGTGCCGGGAAGAACGATTCCGGTCTTTGTTGTTTCTTCAGCTTCTACTGACTTTACAACAACTCTGTCTGCTAAAGGCTTGAGTGTCATAATGTGCCTCCTCTGTATATGATATTTATTGTTTTTTAATCCAATGATTTAGCACTCTGTTTCCCCGAGTGCCAACCGTTGTGAGTATATTATAATCCTCCCGACTGTAAAAATCAAGGGTTTTCCCAATACTTTACAGTTAATTAACAAAAAATTCCGATAGAAAAATAATTTCCGATTGACAGGAGTGCTAAATGCGGCACCGCACGGAAAGGCATCCGACAAAGATCGCGCAAATCTCCGTCAGATGCCTTTTTTCCCGTTATTCTATCATTTTCCATAAGGGAAGCCGAGAACTGTAAACGCAGCACCCTCTCCCACAATCACATCCTGCACATCAATGGGAGTGTCGTCTGCATCCACATTGACCGAGCCTCCGTTTATGGAGAGCTCGCCTCCGCAGCGGATGCCGTTGTTTGTGCTGTCCACCGTCAGCGAGCCGCCGTTTACCGTGATGGTTGTAACAGCCTGCACGCCCTCGTCGTCGGACAAAATATTGACCGAGCCGCCGTTTATCTCAACATATCCCACAAGCTCGCTTTCCTCGTTGGTGGACTTGATGCCGTCACCGAGCGCATTGATCTTCAGCTCTCCGCCGTTTATAATCAGATTGTCCTTCCCCTTGATCCCGTGATCCGCGGAGTTTATCTCAATGGTACCGCCGTCGATCTTCAAGCCGTCCTTGCTTGTAATGCCGTTTTTATAATTGCCGTCTATCACCAGTGTGCCGTTCCCCGAGATCACAAGATCCGTTTTTGAGAACAGCGCCGCATCGGGCTCATCGTCCAGAGGATTCTCAAAGGTGTACACCGCCCCATCGCTCAGCCGATTTACGGAGCCATCCGCAATGGTAATCTCAGCAGCCTGCGCCTGTCGGAATACGATGCAGGCACCGTCGTCGTTGCTGATCTCCGCATTATTGAGTATCAGCTCGATCTCTCCTGCATCAACACATTCCGCAGATATCTGACCGTCCTCCCATACACCGGAGACAACATATGTCCCATGGGCAGTCAGCGTAATCTTTTCCTTTTCAATATATACGGAAGGATCAGTGCAAAATGCCTCCGTCCCGGAAAGGGTGATCTCAATGGCATCTCCGGGGATCTCAGTTACTTCTTTGCCGCAGGATGTCAGCAAAAAGAGAAAAAGTGCGGCAAGGGGGAATATACGATATCGCTTTCCCATAAATTATAAGAATCCTTTCATCGTCGTAATATAAAAATTATATCTTACCATAGGAGCTTTGTCAATATCTTCTCATCCTTACTCAACTGATTTTTTGGCAATGTTTTTGTGAAGCAGAAGTGAAAAAAGGGGAAACCGCAAAATCTCGGTCTCCCCTTATCTTTTGGCTATCGCAGGGTTCATCCTCTGTCAAAACGGAAAAACCTCTTGATGATAGGTATGGCAAATTTCGGGCAGGTGCGAATAACAACTTTCATACAGAAAACCTCGTTTCGTTGTGTTTCCTGTATCAGTTTATGCCGCCCCTGCGCCATCGGTTCATATCACTCGATAAATTAAGTCTACTCGTTGGAGAATTTTCCGCAAGGGAAATTCTCGGGAGTGGGACGGTTCGCTTACGATTTCAGCCTCACATTATTCCCACTCAATAAATTCAGCCTACTCATTGGAGAATTTTCCGCAAGGGAAATTCTCGGGAGTGGGACGGTTCGCTTACGATTTCAGCCTCACATTATTCCCACTCAATAAATTCAGCCTACTCATTGGAGAATTTTCCGAAAGGGAAATTCTCGGGAGTGGGACGGTTCGCCTCCAACTCCAACTGCAGCTTATTCCCACTCGATAACCGTAATGGTTTTTATCACAACATCCGTGAGAGGCTTGTCATCTCCGTCCACTGCAACAGCCGCAATGGCATCCACCACATCCATGCCCTCTGTCACTCTGCCGAATGCGGCATAATCTCCATCAAGGTGGGGAGCATCATCGTGACAGATGAAAAACTGGGAGCTTGCGGAGTCCATCGCCTTGGAGCGTGCCATGGAAACGACACCGCGCTCGTGCTTCAGGTTGTTCTCCACTCCGTTTGAGGCAAACTCGCCCTTTATGTTCTTGCCTGAGCCGCCGAAGCCCGTACCCTCGGGACAGCCGCCCTGAATCATGAAGCCTTCGATAACGCGATGGAAGATAAGCCCGTCATAAAAGCCGTCCTTTGCCAGATTCACAAAATTCTCGCAGGTGATGGGGGCAATGCCCGGGTACAGCTCCAATTTGATGATGCCGCCGTCCTCCATCTCGATCTGCACTGCGATGGTTTCGCTCATGTCCGCCTCACCGCCCTCGCCGGGTGCCTTCTCTGTTTTGCCGCAGGCGGAAAGGGTCATAAGACAAGCGGCGGTCAGTGCTGCGGTTAAAAACAACGCAAATATTCTTTTCATGTTAAATCAATCCTAATCAATAAAATCAAATTCCACATCCATTACATGAACGGTGTCGCCTTCCTCACAGCCCGCTTCACGGAGTTTTTCGATAATGCCTGCCATAATGAGGGAGCGCTCGAAATACATAAGTGATTCGCGGTCGTTGAAGTTTACTCTGTTCACAAGTCGCTCTACCCAATCGCCCTCCACATGGAACGCAGCATCGTCTGTGCGGAATATGCGGACGGATTCAATGCCGGACATATCCTCCTCTGCCGCTTCATCCTCGGGAGTGATCTCCGATTCGTATGTGAGGATGGGAGGAAGCTCGCGAAGCTGCCATGCGATCTCGTCAACGAGGGTTTTGAGCCCCATTTTTGCTGCAGCTGAGATGTAGACCACATCGTAGCCCAGCTCCGCGCACCGCAGTTCAAGCTCCTTCGCCTCGGGGGAAAGCTCGGGGATCTCGATAAACTCCTCTTCCCCGTTGACCATCAGATCCGCCTTGTTTGCGGCGATGATACGGGGTCTTGACGCAAGCTCGGGAGAGAATTTCTCAAGCTCCGCGGAAATGGTTTCCAAATCACTGACGGGGGTACGTCCCTCGGAGCCCGACACATCAACCACCTGCACCAGCATACGGCATCTCTCCACATGACGGAGAAACGCGTGACCGAGACCGGCACCTTCCGATGCGCCTTCGATGAGTCCGGGAATGTCCGCCATGACAAATCCTGCCTCGCCGCCGATGGATACCACGCCGAGATTGGGCTCAAGTGTGGTGAAGTGATAGTCTGCAATTTTGGGTCTTGCCGAGGAAACCGCCGCAAGGAGAGAGGATTTTCCGGCGGAGGGAAGCCCAACGAGCCCCACATCCGCGATCATCTTCAGCTCCAGCACAACCTCGCGCTCCTCACCCGGAAGTCCTGCCTTTGCAAAACGGGGGATCTGACGGGTAGGAGTGGCGAAATGCTTGTTTCCCCAGCCGCCGCGGCCGCCCTTTGACAGCACAAACGGTTCGTCATCCGACATATCATGTATGATCTTTCCGCTTTCGGCATCGCGGATAAGGGTGCCTCGGGGGACGGTAATGATAACGTCCTCTCCGTTCTTTCCGTGGTATTTGGAGCCTGCACCGTCGCCGCCGTTTTCAGCAACAAATTTTCTCTTGTAGCGGAATGCAAGGAGGGTATTTGCTCCCTCGTCGATTTTAAAAACAACATCGCCTCCGTTGCCGCCGTCACCTCCGTCGGGGCCGCCCTTTGCGACATATTTCTCCCGTCGGAAGGATACCACACCGTTGCCGCCGTTGCCTGCCTTGGTGTATATTTTTATTTTGTCTATAAACAAGTGAGTACCTCCAATCTTCTCCGCTTTAATATCTGCTCATGAGAAGTTCGCGGTTCTTTTCGTATCTGTTCAGTGTACTGCGGATGATCTCCATGGCCTCTTCCCGATCTCCCAGATTATCCACCGCTGTTTCCTTATGCTCAAGCTGCTTGTATACCGTAAAGAAGTGACACATCTCGTCGAAAACGTGTCGGGGCAGCTCGTAAATGGAGTTATACACATTATAGTATGGGTCGGAGAAAGGGATCGCTATGATCTTCTCGTCCAATCTGCCGCTGTCGATCATCTTGATAACACCGATGGGATAGCATTTTACCAGCGTCATGGGTATGATCTCCTCAGAGCAGATAACAAGCACATCAAGGGGGTCATCGTCATCCGCATATGTGAGGGGAATAAATCCGTAGTTCGCCGGATAGTGGGTTGAAGTATGAAGAATACGGTCCAGCTTCAAAAGCCCCGTCGCCTTATCCAGCTCATACTTCATTTTACTTCCTTTTGATATCTCGATAACGGCGGAAAACGCCTCGGGTGTGATCTCATTTTGGCTGATATCATGCCAGATATTCATAATGCATCCCTTCCTTTATCTCCGGAATTCATTTTCGTGTTCCATGAAAAAATCGTAGTATGTCCTTACATTTGGAAGCTCCGTCCACCGCTTTACCGAAGGAGTCTCATCGTCAAGATCATATATCCTCGCGCCCTTCATGGACAAAAGAAACGGGGAATGTGTAGCGATAATGAACTGACAGCCGAAAAACCGCGCAGATTCCGTGAGAAACCGCATCAGTTCAAGCTACAGTGCCGGAGCAAGGCTGTTCTCGGGCTCGTCAAGAAGATACAGGGCATTATCCCCTACCGCCTCCGTGAAATATCGGAAGGCACTCTCCCCGTTTGAACGTTCCCGAAGCTCCTCGGGCGCCCGTTTTCTCGTGTATTCCGAGCGCGTGCTCCGCTGAACCGCGATCCGCTTCTTCAAGCCCTCGTAATCCTCAAGGGAGCGCATATAAAAGACCTCTCCGCTTTCGGAGCGCGCTTTTTCTTCCGCATATTCCTCGAAAAGTTCATACCGCCTGTTTACCACTCCGTCGTTGAGACAGCGGATATCAAGGAGATAATTGAAAACATCGTCGCTTGTGATGATCCTGCTTTCTTTCGGGATAATCCTCCCCTCATGTTCGCACAGCCCTACATAATCTCCGAAAAAGTCGCTTCGGTTATATGCAGAGGTACGGCGCACATCCAATTTATCCGCAATCAGGTTCAGAATGGTGGATTTGCCGCTTCCGTTTCCGCCGTAGAGGATGGTCACGGGTTCAAACTCAAAGGCAGGCATATTCTTGTAGTAGAACAGCCGAAAGGGATACTCACCGGCACCCACATTCAGCCTGTCCCGTCCTCCGCCGTATTTCATCCCCTCGATTTCAGCGTACTTCCAATCGTAAAACGCATCTTCCTGCTGCCTTGTCGGGAGACGAAATGTTTTCAGATATGTCGCAGACACTTTTATTCCCCGAACATCTCCACGGTCAACTTACCGAGGATCTCAATACCCTTCACGATATCCTCATCGGAGGGGGTGGAGTAATTCAGACGGAAGGAGTCGGACTTCGCTTCGGTATCCGCGTTGAACGCAGTGCCGGGAACCACCGCCACCTTTCTCGCCAGTGCTTCCTTAACAAAGGGGGCAGAGTCACAGCCGTCGGGAAGGGTGCACCACAGGAACAGACCTCCCTCGGGACGGGTGAATTTCACCTTTTTTGAGAAATGCTTGTCCATTTCGGAGAGCATAAGTCCGCACTTCTGACGGTACAGGGCGCGGATTCCTTCCACATGACCGTCCATGTCGCAATCGTTCATAAAGCGCCAGCAGAGCATCTGGAAGAAGTTGTTGGTGTGAACGTCCTCAACCTGCTTTGCGACAACCATCTTCTGCACCACTTCGTTGGGACCGCACACAAAACCGACTCGCATACCGGCGGAGAGGATCTTTGAGAAGGAGGAGCAGTAGATAACCAGCCCCTCTGTATCAAAGGACTTGATGGTGGGCACATCCTCACCGGCAAAACGGAGCTCGCCGTAGGGGTTGTCCTCAAGGATAACGATGCTGTACTTCTTTGCAAGCTCGTACACTCTCTTGCGGTTTTCAAGAGTGGATGTAATACCTGCGGGATTGTGGAAGGTGGGGATGAGATAAAGAAGCTTCGCGTTGGGGGTATTCTTCAGCACCTCCTCCAGCTTGTCCGTATCGATTCCGTCGTCCTTCAGGTCAACACCGACAAGCTCGGCGCCGTTGGAACGGAATGCATTCAGCGCCCCGATAAAGCTGGGGTTCTCGCAGATCACCACATCCCCCTCATTGCAAAGCGCCTTGCAGGCAAGCTCAATACCCTGCTGACCGCCTGTTGTAATGATGGTCTCATCGAAATCACGTCCGATTGCGAACTTCGCCTTCAATCTTTCCGCAACAGCAGCACGAAGCTTGGGATAACCTTCGGTGATGCCGTACTGGAGAGCCACAGTAGATTCATTCTTGAAAATATCCGCGGAGATCTCGCCGAGAGCTTCCGCCGGGAAGGACAGAGGGGAGGGATTGCCGGCAGCAAAGCTTATCATTGTGGGGTCGGAGAGAGACTTGAAAATCTCACGAATTGCGGAAGGCTTCAGATTTGCCATTTTATCGGAAATACGATATTCCATATTATTATACCAATCCTTTCGGGTTTTATGTTTTGATAATAATTTATTGTAGCATACAACGCAAAAAAATACAATAGTTATCACGGATTTTTCCCGTTTTCCCCTTGCATATGAGCCTTTTTTTTGATATACTATTATAATGTAATAGTATATATAGATAGGAGACACTATGGAAAAGATCACAAAACCCAGAGGAACCATGGATATCATGGCACCCGATGTGTATATATGGAACTATATTGAGGAAACCGTCCGTTCCGTGGCAAAGCGGTTCGGCTTCAGCGAGATCCGCGTTCCCACCTTTGAGGAGATCGGTCTCTTCAAGCGCGGTGTGGGCGAGAGTACCGACGTGGTGCAGAAGGAAATGTACTCCTTCACCGACAAGGACGGCGCCATGTTCGCCCTTCGTCCCGAGGGAACAGCCTCCGTTGCCCGTGCCATCATCGAAAACGGCAAAACCGGCGACACCATGCCCCTCAAGTATTTCTACATCATCAGCTGCTTCCGCTATGAAAAGCCGGAAGCGGGCAGAAGCCGTGAATTCGTACAG
>SVSU01000082.1 GCA_015064135.1 Oscillospiraceae bacterium | reverse complement strand
ACATCTGCGGGGAAGAATGCTTCGATGGTGTACTTGTCATCGCTCTTTGTGCAGTCAGCAATTACAGCTTCAACGTCGTTACCGTAAGAACCGCCCCGACCGTAAACGAAGTGCTCACCAACTTCAGCTTCGCCAGCGGTGTTGATAACGAGAGACCAGAAATAAAGCATTCCTTCGGTCTCACCGATGTCTTCAACGTTGGGGTACATACAGAACTGAATACCGTCGCCGGAGTTGTAGTGACCTGTGTTGGGATTGTGAACAATAGTGGGCTTTGTTGTGTCATTTACTTCAGCGAACACATAGAGACCTGCATCATCCCACATCCAACGAACTGTGGTGTCAGGGCATCTTGTGGTGAAGAAGTCACCGTAGATTTCATCGGTATTGTCATGGTTGATCTCGATAACGAGGGCACCTTCCCATTCATTACCGGTGATTTCACCGTCAATTGTGGGGGCGATTGTTGCGCGGGGAATTTCACGTTCCTCCATCAGGGTTGCGTCTGCGTTAGCGGTTACAGCCAGGCCGGCAACACACATAGCAGAGAGCAGCAAGGTAAAGAGCTTCTTCTTCATGTCAGCTTCTCCTTCAAGATTTTTTTGTTTTTTTACTCACATTGATTGCACAATTATGAGTTTACGTCTATCATGATACCACAAAGAAGCGAGTTTGTCAATATTTTTATGCTTTTTTTTGTGCTTTTTTTTGATTTTTTCAACAAACCGTTATCTTTCAATTTTTCACACCGAAAAAAAGCGGAAAAAAGCACCTGACATGGGATTTTCTTCTTTTTTTGCTCAAGAATTACTTTTTTATTGCGCGCTGTGCGTTTGGAAATTGTCTTGTGTAAATTATCAAATATTTTTTTTGCCGTATCGGGATTTTTGTTTGGGGAAACACTTGACGATTCGGCTGTGATTTAGTATAATTTATTGTAGTATTATGGTCTTTCTGCTCGTTTCTCGATAAGGGAGGCAGATATAAGTTTTTTGGAAAAGAAATTTGGAGGTTTATGATGAAGAAAGTTGCCGTTATCATGGGCAGTGATTCGGACCTTCCCGTTGTGGAGAAGGCATTTAAGGTATTTGACGAATTTGAGGTTCCCTTTGAGGCTCATGTTATGTCTGCCCACCGTACTCCCGTACAGGTTGCGGAGTTTGTTTCCGCGGCAGAGGAAAACGGATTCGGCGTTGTTATAGCCGCGGCCGGTATGGCTGCTCATCTGGCAGGTGCCTGCGCCGCAAATACGACCCTTCCCGTTATCGGTATTCCTGTAAAGGGAGGTGCCGTTGACGGTTTGGATGCCCTTCTTGCCACCGTGCAGATGCCTTCCGGTATCCCCGTTGCCACTGTTGCTCTGAACGGTGCGGCAAATGCGGCATACCTTGCCTGTCAGATGATAGCACTTTCCGATGCAGAGCTTTCCGCCAAACTGAAGAAGGCAAGAGTGGACGCGGCGGCTGTTATTGCCGAGAAGGAAGCGGCGCTTCAGGCAAAACTGAAGAAATAAACCATCCGAATATGACTATGCAATAAAAATTGAATGGAGATAGATTATGAAGAGTTTCAGCGAATCCTACAAGAACGCAGGTGTTGACATTACAGCCGGCTACACTGCCGTTGAGCTGATGAAGCGCCACATTGCAAGAACCGTGACGGAAGGCGTGTGCGACAAAATCGGCGGCTTCGGCGGCATTTTCGATATCGGCCTGTACATGGAAAAGTACGATATCAAGCACCCCGTTCTCGTTTCGGGCACAGACGGTGTGGGCACAAAACTGAAGTTTGCGTTCCTTATGGATAAGCATGACACCGTGGGTATCGACTGCGTTGCCATGTGTGTGAACGACATTATCTGCTGCGGCGCCCGTCCTCTGGTTTTCCTTGACTATATCGCCTGCGGCAAGAATTACCCCGAGAAGATCGCTGCCATCGTTTCCGGTGTGGCTGACGGATGCGTCATGTCCGATGCAGCCCTTGTGGGCGGTGAGACCGCGGAAATGCCCGGCTTCTACCCCGAGGATGAATACGACCTTGCCGGATTTGCCTGCGGTATTGCCGATCGTGACAAGATCATCGACAAGGATAAGATCACAGCCGGAGACGTTATTATCGCCCTTCCCTCAAGCGGTGTTCACTCCAACGGCTTCTCTCTTGTCCGCAAGGTGTTTGATGTGGAAAACAGCGACATCAAGTCTCCCGTTTGTGAGCTTGGCGGAAAGAGTCTCGGAGAAACACTGCTGACCCCCACGAGAATTTACGTTAAGCCCGTTCTCTCTCTCCTTGAGAAGGTTAATGTGAAGGGTATTTCCCATATCACAGGCGGCGGTTTCTACGAAAACATTCCGAGAAGCCTCCCCAGCAATTACAGTGCAAAGGTGGAAAAGGCTGCAATCCGTATCCTCCCCATTTTTGACGTGCTTGCAAAAACAGGCGGTATTCCCGAGAGAGATATGTTCAACACCTACAACATGGGTGTGGGCATGAGCATTACCGTTGACAAGAACGATGTTGACAAGGCTCTCGCGTCCCTGAAGGCAGACGGCGAGGATGCATATGTTATCGGCGAAGTAATCAAGTCCGACGAAGGCGTGATCATTTCTTAAATTACGGTTACACGGTTAACATACAGGTATATTGAGGTATAAGATGACAAAAATTGCGGTCTTTGTTTCGGGCGGCGGAACAAACCTGCAGGCGCTTATTGATGCGTCGGAGGCAGGGAAGATCCCCCACGGTGAGATAGCCCTTGTGCTGTCCTCCTCTCCCACGGCTTATGCATTGGAGAGAGCGCGGAAGCATGGTATTCCCTCCGTTGTTGTGTCTCGGAAGGAGCATCCCGAGGATTTTGAGGCGATGATCGAATCCGCACTTTCGGAAAACGGCATCGACATGATCGTACTTGCGGGATTCATGAGCATCCTTTCCGCCGAATTTACGGAAAAATACGAAAATCGGATCATCAATGTGCACCCCTCCCTGATCCCCTCCTTCTGCGGTAAGGGATTCTATGGACTGAGGGTCCACGAAGCGGCTCTGGAGTACGGTGTGAAGGTGACGGGCGCTACGGTGCATTTTGTGAACAGTATTCCCGACGGAGGGCGCATTATCCTCCAGAGGGCGGTGTATATACAGGAAGGAGACACTCCCGAGGTGCTCCAGAGGAGAGTTATGGAAGAGGCGGAGTGGAAGATTCTTCCCGAAGCCTGCGAGAAAGTGGCATTTGAACTGTCACAGCATAAAGAGGCATAAAGAAAGAGGTATAAAGAATGGACATTTACAAGATCAACAGCATCAAGGATGTGCTTTACGGAAACCCCTATGTGGGCCGCGGTATTATGATCGGCATGACCGAGGACAAGAAGCACGCCGCATTCGGCTATTTCATCATGGGACGCAGCGAAAACAGCCGCAACCGTGTTTTTATCCCGGAAGGACGTGACATGAAGACCCACCCCTACGATGCATCCAAGGTGGAGGACCCGTCTCTCATTATTTACTACCCCATCCGCGACCTGGGCAAGATCGTTATCGTAACAAACGGCGACCAGACCGATACGATCCGTGATTTTATCCTTAACGGAAGCACCTTTGAGGCGGCGCTTGAGACTCGAGAATTCGAGCCTGACGGCCCCAACTGGACTCCCCGAATCAGCGGTGCGCTGTATCTCGGCGATAAGTTCAATTACAAGATGAGCATTCTCAAATCCATTGATGCGGAAGGCTCCGACTGCGCGAGAATGACCTTCAATTATCCTGCCAAGGCAGGTCTCGGTCATTTCATCCATACCTATGTGACAGACGGCAATCCCATCCCCACATTCCAGGGTGAGCCCGAGAGAATTGCAATTCCTCCGTGTATCGACTGCTTTACAAAGGAGATATGGGACAATCTTGACGAGAATAACAAGATCTCACTTTATACAAGATACATCGATCTTGAAACCGGCGAGATCGAAGAGAGACTGATAAACAAACACAATGCGTAATTGATTCACGGAAAAAATTTGGAAGGGACTATATATAAAATGAAAGAATTTGAACTGAAATACGGATGCAATCCCAATCAGAAGCCTTCAAGAATCTTTATGAAGGACGGAAGTGAGCTTCCCATTACGGTATTGAACGGCCGCCCCGGATATATCAATTTTCTTGATGCGTTCAACTCATGGCAGCTTGTAAAAGAGCTGAAAGAGGCTCTCGGTATGCCTGCCGCAACCTCCTTCAAGCACGTTTCCCCCACATCTGCCGCAGTTGGTCTCCCTCTGAGCGATGCGCTGAAGAAGGCTTGCTTTGTCGAGGATATCGAGGGACTGGATGAATCTCCCCTGGCGTGCGCTTACGTTCGTGCAAGAGGTACAGACCGTCTCTGCTCCTTCGGCGACTGGGTTGCTCTTTCCGATATTTGTGACGTGACAACAGCAAAACTCATCGCGCGCGAGGTTTCCGACGGTATCATCGCCCCCGGTTACGAGCCCGAAGCTCTGGAAATTCTGAAGGGCAAGCGCAAGGGAGCTTATAATATCGTGGAAATCGACCCCGATTACGCACCTGCTCCCATTGAAACAAAGGATGTGTACGGCATTACCTTTGAGCAGGGCAGAAACGAGTTCAAGATCGGCGAGCATCTCCTTGAGAATATCGTGACTGCAAACCGCAGCCTTCCCGAATCCGCAAAGCGTGACCTGATCGTTGCGCTGATTACGCTGAAGTATACACAGTCCAATTCCGTATGCTATGCCATCGACGGACAGGCTATCGGTGTAGGCGCCGGACAGCAGAGCCGTGTTCACTGTACAAGACTGGCCGGAACAAAGGCTGACACATGGCTCCTCCGTCAGCATCCTAAGGCACTGTCTCTCCCCTTCATCCCCACAATGGGCAGACCCGAGCGTGACAACGTAATCGACGGTTATATCAACGGCAATGAAGAGGATGTATGTGCGGACGGTATCTGGCAGAACTACTTCACAACCCGTCCCGAGCCTCTGACAGCGGAAGAAAAGCGCGCATGGCTTGACGGATTCAACGAAATAGCCCTCGCTTCCGATGCGTTCTTCCCCTTCGCAGACAACATCAAGCGTGCATACGCATCCGGTGTCAAGTACATTGCTGAGCCCGGCGGCTCCATCCGTGACGACCTTGTTATCGCCGAATGCGACAAGAACGACATGGTCATGGCATTCACAGGTATGCGTCTGTTCCATCACTGACGCGAGCATTTTGTGCAGCTTGTGCATGAAACAGATGGCTCGCTGACAAAAAAACCTTTCAAAATGGGACCCACCATTTTGAATCGGCTTCGCCGATCGGTTTTTTCAAAAGTGCAGGCTCATGTGAAACATAATAGTATAAAAGTTTTTGGATTCCCATCCCTTTTTCAAAAAGGTCTGGGTGGGGATTGGGGCACAGCCCCATGGGAAAACATTGGAGTAAATATGAAAATTATTGTTGTAGGATCCGGCGGACGGGAGCACGCGATTATTAAGAAGCTGAAGAAGTCCTCCGAGATTGAAAAGATATATGCGCTTCCCGGAAACGGGGGCATTGCGGCAGATGCGGAGTGTGTGAACGTCGGAGCGAAGGACATTTCCGGCATCGTTGAATTTGCGAAGGCAAACGACATCGGTTTTGCTGTTGTGGCGCCCGATGATCCGCTGGTTCTCGGCTGTGTTGATGCGCTGGAGGAGGCAGGTGTGCCCTGCTTCGGACCTTCTGCGGCTGCGGCTCAGATTGAAGGAAGCAAGGTGTTCTCAAAGAATCTGATGAAGAAGTACGGCATCCCCACGGCTGCCTATGAGGTGTTTGAATCCATTGAGACTGCTATGGAGTACGTAAAGACTGCTGCATATCCTCTGGTTATCAAGGCGGACGGTCTGGCGCTCGGAAAGGGTGTGCTCATCTGCGAAAAGTATGAGGATGCTGTTTCCGCACTTGGCGAAATCATGGAGGACAAGATCTTCGGCGCAAGCGGCAACCGTGTTGTGATCGAAGAATTCCTTGAGGGACCCGAGGTTTCCGTCCTCTCCTTCACCGACGGCAAGACCGTTGTTCCCATGATCTCCTCCATGGACCACAAGAGAGCAGGGGACAACGATACGGGGCTTAATACAGGCGGTATGGGTACGGTCGCACCCAATCCCTGCTACACAGATGCTGTGGCAAAGGAATGCATGGAGAAGATTTTCCTTCCCACAATGAACGCAATGAATGCGGAGGGCAGAACCTTCAAGGGCTGTCTCTACTTTGGTCTGATGATCACAAAGGACGGCCCCAAGGTTATCGAATACAACTGCCGTTTCGGAGACCCCGAGACACAGGTTGTTCTTCCTCTCCTTGAAACAGACCTGTTTGAGATCATGAAAGCGGTTCGTTATGAGACCCTCGGTGAGCTTGATGTGAAGTTCAGCAATAAGCACGCCTGCTGTGTCATTATGGCATCAAATGGCTATCCCTCAAAGTACGAGACAGGTTTTGAGCTGACCCTTCCCGCGTCTCCCAAGCATAATGCGGAGATTTTCGTGGCAGGTGCAAAGCTGAAAGACGGCACACTCGTAACAGGAGGTGGCAGAGTCCTCGGTGTGACTGCAATTTCCGATACCCTGGAGGATGCTGTGAAGAAGTCCTATGAGGCATCGGCGGATGTAAAGTTTGAAAATGCATACATGAGACACGACATCGGCCGCCGTGCACTCACTTATGTGAAGTAATCAAAGGAGAAAAAGACAATGGTATATAGAGTATATGTGGAAAAGCGCCCGGGACTTCAGGTTGAGGCAAAGTCTCTCCTCGGCGACATCGGTGCTTTCCTCGGAATTTCCTCCGTAAAGGGACTTCGTGTGCTCAACCGCTACGATGTTGAAAATATCACGGAAGAGCTGTTCGGCTACGCAAAGACCACCGTTTTTTCCGAGCCACAGGTTGACGTAACATACGACAAGCTCCCCGAGGCGGCAGGAGCAAGTGTGTTTGCGGTTGAATACCTCCCCGGTCAGTATGACCAGAGAGCAGACTCCGCCGCACAGTGCATCCAGATCATCTCGCAGGGTATGCGTCCCGAGGTTCGTACAGCGAAGGTGTACATTCTTGAGGGTGACATTTCCTCCGCTGAGCTTGAAACCATCAAAAAATACGTTATCAACCCCGTAGAAGCGAGAGAAGCGGATCTTTCCGAAAAGGAAACTCTTGTTTCCGTTTACGATGTTCCTGCCGATGTTGAAATCCTTGACGGTTTTATCAGCATGGGCGAGGATGAGCTTGCACCCTTCATTAAAAAGTACGGTCTTGCCATGGATGCGGACGACCTCCGCTTTACTGTGGGCTACTTCAAGTCCGAAGGCAGAGATCCTTCCATTACCGAGATCCGCATGATCGATACCTACTGGTCAGACCATTGCCGCCATACCACCTTCCTTACCACCATCGACAGCGTAACCTTCGAGGACGAGCTTCTCGCAAAGGCGTATGAGGATTACAAGGCGGTAAGAAAGAAGCTGGGCCGCGAGCACAAGCCCGTGAACCTCATGGACCTTGCCACCATTGCGGCAAAGGAACTGAAGGCAGACGGCAGACTGGCGAAGCTTGACGAATCCGAGGAAATCAACGCCTGCACGGTAAAGATTGACGTTGATGTTGACGGAAAGACCGAAAAGTGGCTCCTGCTGTTCAAAAACGAGACCCACAACCATCCCACGGAGATCGAGCCCTTCGGCGGTGCGGCAACCTGTATCGGCGGTGCCATCCGTGACCCCCTGTCCGGCAGAAGCTATGTTTATGCGGCGATGCGCGTGACGGGTGCAGGCGACCCCACAAGACCCGTTTCCGAAACCCTGCCCGGCAAGCTGCCCCAGAAGAAGCTTGTTACAACAGCGGCGGCAGGCTATTCCTCCTACGGTAACCAGATCGGCCTTGCAACAGGTCAGGTTGACGAAATTTACCACGACGGATATATGGCAAAGCGTATGGAGATCGGTGCGGTTATCGCGGCGGCTCCCGAGGAATGTGTAAGACGCGAGCGTCCTTGCCCCGGGGATGTTGTCATCCTGCTCGGCGGACGCACGGGACGTGACGGCTGCGGCGGTGCAACAGGCTCCTCCAAGTCCCACGACCTCCACTCTCTCGAATCCTGCGGCGCTGAGGTTCAGAAGGGTAATGCCCCCGAGGAAAGAAAGCTCCAGAGACTGTTCCGAAATAAGGAAGCGTCCCTTCTCATCAAGCGCTGCAACGACTTTGGCGCAGGCGGTGTTTCCGTAGCCATCGGTGAGCTTGCCGACGGTCTCAGAATCAATCTGGATAAGGTTCCGAAGAAGTACGACGGACTTGACGGAACAGAACTTGCAATCAGTGAATCCCAGGAAAGAATGGCTGTCGTTGTGGCGGCAGAAGATGCGGCGCGCTTCTGTGAACTGGCAGACCGTGAAAACCTTGAGGCGACCCTCGTTGCGGAAGTGACCGAGGAGCCCAGACTGACTATGACATGGAGAGGGGAGACCATCGTTGACCTTTCCCGTGAATTCCTCAACTCCAACGGCGCTGAAAAGCATATCGATATCGCACCTGCGAAGCCCGAGTGCTGCAAGAAGGCTGTTCCCACCGATTTTGCCTCCGGCATGGAAACTCTGGCAGGGGATCTGAACGCTTGCTCCAAGAGAGGTCTTTCCGAACGCTTCGACTCCACCATTGGCGCAGGTACCGTTATCATGCCCTTCGGCGGAAAATATCAGGAAACACCTGCACAGGCAATGGTTCATAAGATCTCCATTGAAAACGCGGACACAAAGACCGTTTCCTTCATGGCATACGGCTTCAACCCCTTCATCTCCGAAAAGAGCCCCTACCACGGCGCATATCTGGCTGTTGTTGAATCCGCATCCAAGCTCATCGCCCACGGTGCATCCTTTGACGAGACATACCTGACCTTCCAGGAGTATTTTGAAAAGCCCCTGAAGTGCGGCAAGAGATGGGGTAAGCCCCTTGCAGCCCTTCTCGGTGCATTTGAGGCACAGAGAGACCTGGGTATCGCCTCCATCGGCGGTAAGGACTCCATGAGTGGCTCCTTTGAAAAGCTGGATGTTCCCCCGACCCTCGTTTCCTTCGCCGTAACCACCGATACAATCGACAATGTTATCTCCCCCGAGTTCAAGAAGGCGGGACACTGTGTCGTTTGGCTCAAGCCCGAGTACAACGAAAACGGTCTCCCCGCAGCAGAATCCCTCCTCGCTCTCTATGATAAGGTTCACTCCCTTATTGAGGCGAAGAAGGTTGTTTCCGCATACACTCCTACATACGGCGG
>SVSU01000081.1 GCA_015064135.1 Oscillospiraceae bacterium | reverse complement strand
TGATAGCGCTGTCAAGTCCCACGTTGTAGGGGCATTCGGTAACGAACTTCTTCCACCATGCCTTCTTTACGTTGTTCTTGAATTCCACACCCAGAGGGCCGTAGTCCCAGGAGTTGGAAAGACCGCCGTAGATCTCGCTTCCCGCGTAAATGAAGCCTCTGTTTTTACAGAGTGCAACCACTTTATCCATTGTCTTGTCGCTGTTTGCCATGCGTGCCATAGTTTTGCTTCCTTTCGATTCTTTATGTCTTTATTTTATTATTTTCAAATGCTTTTCAGTTAAAGCTGGGGATTGCCGTCTTATTCACCATTCTGTATTCAAGGAAAAGATCTATCCCCTTCTTTATGTCAGGCTCGAAATAAGCGGACTCCGCTGCCGATGCCGCAACAAATGTGCCGGGATAGGATATAGTCACCTGCTCAAACAGTCCCCAGGCTTTGATGGTACCCTTGATCTTTTCAAGCTCTGCTGTGTTGAATTCTGTTTCAATAATGGGGGTGGCAGGAGCTGACAAAGTGGTTTCCGCCCCGTCCGATGTCATACCGGATTCCGATGCCCACCAGGGGTTGTTTTCCGCTGAGGGAGCAGTTTCCGATTCCGCAGCCTCCCCTGTCCCCGTTACGGACTCTGCGGTAATGGTGTTTGGTGTGAGCGAGGTAACAAAACTGCGCAGACCCTCGTCGTCCATGGATGCCAGCTTTGTCATATACTGCTTCACAACCTCCGTCATGCAGGCTTCCTTCAGTGCAATATCTTCCATGGAACGCTCGGCGAGGGAGGTCAGGATAAACATATTCTGAGCATCCAGCACCACACTGCCCACCCCTAATGTGTAGGTGTAGGGAATATGCTCAACATAGGGAATGCCGTCCCGGTCGATGGCTTCTCTGGTATATTCGTACTGTGTGGTGTACTCTGTTCCGTCGAAATAAATATCCTTCGTGAGAGCAGCGGAGGCAGGACCCATGTAGTTGACGAATTCATCCAGATGGTAGCCTTCAATCAGCATGGTATAATCGGGCTTGATTCCCGTAAGCGCACAGATATGTTCGGAAAGCACATCCATGCCGTAATAGGTGTAGACCTCGGCAAGGGTGTGATACCCGGTTGGAGTGTAAACCCTTGTCTCGGGAGAGCAGTATGTATATGCAACCTTGCCGACATCCTTATCCGCACGGACAAGAAGTATGGCAGAAGCGCTTCCGTCGCGGAATTTTGCGGAAAGCCATCCTACCGAATCATAGGCGTTTGTCTGTCCCGGCGCTACGGAATTGAGAAGCCATGACTCTGAGGGGGAATAATTGTCATACAAATCGGGTCTGTAATCGGTAACAACGAGAAGAAAATCAAAGCTCTCCCCTTCGATCTGACTGAAAGAATCTGCCGCATCCGTATCCTCCACGGGGACAAAAACTCCATCATCTTCTTTTTCAAATATATCGTCAAGCTGTTCTTTCTCGTTTGTCAGGATACTGCTCATCGTGTCGGTTACAAACATTGAGGCAAAATATGCCGCAACTCCGAAGATCACGAGGGCAATCAGTAATGTCACAAAAAAATTCTTGAAAGCCGAAAGCATCTTCCGTCCTCCCTTCAGCATACTATCCGATTTATTATACACTACTTTAACTCATAATTCAATAGCAATTTTGCACTGATTTTTATATAAAATGTGACATTCCTCCTATCTTTCGGGAGAGTTTGAGGAATAAACAAAAAAATCCGAGCAAAACACCTCTGCCCGGATCTTTTGTGTATCTGATAAAACCGCCGAAAACACGGCACATCTCATGGATTCACTTTGCCTTTTTTCCGCCTGTAAGAAAACCGAATATACGCACGTTCTTAAAGCCCAGATAATACCCCAGTGTCGTCACCAGCAGTGCGGGGATAATGTGCAGAAGATGGATAATGGGATTGTTCGGCGAATAGGTCTGGATGATACCGATGTACATGGAATTCCACAAACGGGATAACGCATTGGTGATGGCGTACATATTCCCCGCCCACTCATGAGAGGTTCCAAGCGCCGCCCCGATGATGATGCACACACCGAGAAGGATGCTCAATGCATTGGCACAAAGGGAGACCAGCAAGCCCGTGTGCGGCTTGTATGCAGCTCTTCCGCCATCCACGCGGATCCTGTCCTGCCCTCCCCGTTCCCAGATCTGATTATAGATCAGAATCAGGTAAAAAAGGGTGGCAAAGCAGCTTGCAAACAGCATGAGCCACTTCGTTTTGGTCACTGCGGATGTTATCAATATCCCAAAAAAAGCCGCACCGAACTGGTTCAGCATCAATTTCTTTATCGTGTCTTTGTTTTCGCTTAAAAATTCTCTCATACAGAGGGTATCCTTTCCGAAAAAACGTCTCAGAATCGCTCTTGTTCATGTTTTGATTATACCACGATTTTGTTACGGCATTATGTTTATTAACCGAATGAACTGTATATTTTTCAAAACAACATGAACCTTATCGCAAGAAGCTTGTCATCTCAATGATAGTTGATTATTCCAACAATATCAAGCAGTAAAACAAAAAGTTTACAAATCAGCCATGAAAACCGCGATAATTGTTGTATAATAAATATAATCAACGTTACGGAAAGGCAGACCACCCATGGTTGAAAAGACATTTCTCAACGAATTTCCACCCCTTATCAGGGAATTCGCCGCATACAAGCTTACCATTCAGGCTTGCTCCGAGAAAACGGTGAATGAGTATCTCCTTGATCTCAGAACCTTCTGCCGCTATCTCATCGCCGAAGCGGAGAACATTCCAAAAGACGGGAAGGAATTCGGAGAGATCGACATGACGGGGCTGGATGCGGCTTTTTTCGAGAGCATCACCACAAGTCAGATATACGAGTTCCTCTACTATACGGACAAGGAACGGGGAAACGAAAACAAGGCAAAGGCGAGAAAGCTGTCCGCCATCAAATCCTTTTACAAATATCTGACCGTGAAGCAAAAGCTCTTCGACAACAATCCCGCCATCACCATTGAGACTCCCAAACAGAAAAAACAGCTTCCGAAGCACCTGACCGTGGAGGAAAGCCTTTCTCTGCTGAATGCGGTGCGCACCGACTCGGAATCGAAAACAAAGGAACGGGATTATGCCATTCTGACCCTGTTTCTCAACTGCGGAATGCGGCTCTCCGAGCTTGCCGGGATCAGCCTGCCCGACCTCGACCCCGAACTGCGCTCCCTCCGCGTTCTCGGTAAAGGAGCGAAGGAGAGGATCATCTATCTGAACGATGCCTGCCGCGATGCGCTGAACGTTTACCTTCCCATCCGCACCTCTACCCCCACAAAGGGAGACAACGCTCTGTTCCTCTCCTCAAGAGCGCAGCGGATCAGTGTAAAAACGGTGCAGTGGATGGTATACAAATACCTGAAGGCGGCAGGGCTTGAAAACAGGCATTACTCAACCCACAAGCTCCGTCATACCGCCGCCACACTAATGTATCAGACGGGGAAAGTGGATATCAGAGTGCTCAAGGATATCCTCGGCCACGAGCAGCTTAACACCACGCAGATCTACACCCACATTTCCGACCGTGGAATGGAAGACGCCATGCAGAAAAATCCCCTTGCCGAGGTAAAAGCGCCTAAGCATCTCCCCTCAGCAAAAAAAGACTCCGAGGAAAATTAACACATTGTTATTGTGTTTTTTTGCGCAGAAACACAAAGGGATTCCATGAATATCCCCGAAAGTTGTGTCAACTCAATATTGACATTCCTTTTTGTTTGATATATAATATAAAGAGATTACCCACGAAATACAAGGAAACAGTTTCAAGGAGGCTAACTTCAATGAAAAAGAAGCTTACATCCCTTCTGCTTGCTATGCTGATGCTCACATCAACCGTAGCCTGCAGCAATCCCGGCAGCGGTGACGAAACCGAAACCACACGGGAAACCATCGCTCCCGTTGACACAAGCAATATCGACATGGATAGTCTTACCGACTATGAACGCCGTCAGCTTATCTCCGACGAGCTTCCCGTTGACACTTACGGCGGACGCAGCTTCCGTGTTATGACCTATGACACAAAGTACGGCGACGCATCCTACGAGATCCTTTCCGAGGACATCAACGGTGACGGCTGCAACGATGCTATCTATAACAGAAATCTGGACATCGAAAAGCGTTTTGACGTAAAAATTCAGTGTCAGACAGACCCCGAGCCCCACATCACCATCAACAACCTGGTAACAGCAGGTACGGACGACTACGACCTGATCGGTATGTACAACTTCATCGTTTACTCACCCATCAACGTAAACTCCGCATACAACTGGCTTGAAGTTCCCTATGTCAACCAGGAGAAGCCCTGGCACAACAGTCTGGCAAACGGAAATGCCACACTGAACAACCGCCTCTACTCCATGTGCTCTGACCTTGCCGTAAGCTCCATGACCTATACATACGCAATCTTCTTCAACATCGGTCTTGCAACAAACAACGGCTGGTCCTCAAGAGACCTCTACACCCTTGTTGACGACGGCGAATGGACCATCGACAAGCTCATTGAGATCACCACAAATATGTATGAAAACGTAAACGGAAACGATGTCAGAGACGCCGAGGACGTTTACGGCTTCGGTTACTACATCTCCAACCCCGCCGACGTTTGGCTGGCTGCTTTCAATCAGCCCATCTGCCGCATCAACGAGGGCAAGGAGATCGAAGTTACCTTCATGGGCGAAAAGACCATCTCCATCCTTGAAAAGCTCCTTGATTATCAGGAGAACAACCCCGGCTTCAGAAAGCTCACCGCTGCTTCAAACGTTCAGTATGACGAAGAAAAGCTCTTTGTTGACAAGAAGCTGGTAATGGCTCCTCTCCGTTTCTACGCGGCATACAACACACTGCCCTCCATGGATGCGGAATACTCCATCCTGCCCTTCCCCAAGTGGGACACAACTCAGGATAAGTATTACACCAACGCCGACGACAAGTTCACCGCGTTCGTTATCCCCACAACAGCATACAAGCAGGTTGACTTCATCGGTGTTATCTACGAAGCCCTCTGCGCTGAAACATACAAGACAGTTTACCCCGAATACTATGACGGCGCGCTGAAGGGAAGATACTCCGCTGAACCCGAAACCGCGGAAATGATCGACCTTATTATGACAGGACGTAACTTCGACTTCTCCTTCCAGTTCGGTCAGTCCTACTTCCTGAATCTGCCCTATCTGATGAGAGATATGCTCATGAACAACAACAGTTCTCTCAACTCCGAATACAAGAAGATCTCAAAGAAGCTCGGCAAAAACATCGAAAACGAGATCTATCCCCTGTACGGCATTGAAATCGATTAAAAAATAATTTCCAAAACCAAAAACCGCACCGAGACTCGCTCCCGATGCGGTTTTCCTTTCCCTCAAAGGCTGATTCCGTTTATGAGATTTTCAAAGCAATCTCTGCGGTCTGCCACCTCTATCCGAACCCCCTCGATATGCAGAAACCGTATCCTTGCGTAATTGTATGTATCAAGTCTTCGGTTGAATGCATCGTCCGAGTGTGCCGCCACCAGATACATCCCATTTTCCTCCCCCACCACAAGCAGAGTGTGATAAAAGCTGCCGTCACGACGCCCAAGCTGGATCACATCGCCCACATCAAGCTCCCCTGCTCCCACTTCGGATGCATAAGGTCCAACCCCTTCGTTTGCGACCATGAAATTGTAGAAAAACTCAACCCCCGTCCATGAGGCAGTTCTGTCAGAGGACGACATATAGTACCAGCCAAACTCGGGGGTAAAGTTCATCTGACAACTGCCTGCATACACGCTCTGGGAGATAAAGTTGGTGCAGTCGCCGCCTATGCCCGAAAAATTGGCAAAAAGGGGATTGCGGTCAAACGCCCATCTTTCAGCATATTGCACGGCGCGGTCTCGGTCGTATGGTTTGGTAACAAGCATAAGTTCCCCCATCCTTTCTGAAAACAGCTCTTGATTTCCGAAGCAAATCTGTGGTAATATTATATTAACAATACCATTCTATGCAAGGAGGGGGAAATATGGCACTGCAATTTACAGTGGCGGTACTGTCTGACCTCGATGACATGGTAAGAATCCACTGTGCGGCATGGGAACGTGCATACGGTGAATTTATGGATGGCAATTTCATATGCCGAAAAAATCTGACGAGACGGGCAAAATGGGAAGGTATCCTTGCCGAGCCCCACAACAAGCACTACATCATTCGGGAAAACGGCGAAGCGGTGGGTATGATCTCCGTTGACCTGCCGAGAGAGGACGGGGACGGGGATACCTATGAACTCTTCGGTCTCTACCTTCTTCCCGAGCATGAAGGAAAAGGGGCAGGACGTGCTGCGGTCTCCTTTGCCGAAGAGAAAATCCGGGAGATGGGATATGGCAAGGTCTCCCTTTGGATATTGGAGCCGAACAAACACGCTGCAGGCTTTTTTCGCCACCTCGGCTTTATTCCCGACGGCACAAAAAAGGTATCCTATTACGACCGCCCCATAACTCTTATCCGATATATCAAATCAATCTCACACCACTGATTGACTGACAAAAAACGCTTCCCCTTTGCTATATGTTCGGGGGAAGCGTTTATCTTTTATCTTATCTTTTTTTATTTTCTTTTGCTTACAGAAACCCGTTTTTTGTCACAGGAATACGCCGAAACAAATGGAACCTATCCGTTGTGCCTCTGCCGAAGCCATTTTTCTACATCTGCTTCCTTATTCGCTCAAACGCGCCCTTCTCCAAACGTGACACCTGAGCCTGGGAGATACCGATCTCCTCTGCGATCTCCATCTGGGTCTTTCCGCGGTAGTAACGCATCTGGATGATGGTCTTTTCCCTCTCACCCAGTTTTTTGATGGCCTCCTTCAAGGCGATATCCTCCAGCCACATCTCGTCGGAGGTGCTGTCATCGCTGATCTGATCCATAACGAAGATGGAATCGCCCCCGTCATTATACACCGTCTCATAAAGAGACACGGGCTCCACAATGGCCTCAAGCGCATGGGTCACATCCTCCGTCTTTTCCCCGAGGGCGGCGGCGATTTTCTCCACCGAGGGCTCACCGTCGCACTCCGCTGCAAGCTGCTCCTTCATCTGAAGCGCCCTGTAAGCGAGATCTCTTGTAGAACGGCTCACCCGTATGGTATTATTGTCACGAAGATAACGCCGAATTTCCCCGATAATCATGGGAACGGCATAGGTGGAAAGCTCCACATCGATGTCTGTGTTGAAATTGTCAACCGCTTTGATAAGTCCGATGCAGCCTACCTGAAACAGGTCGTCCATATTTTCCTTTCGATTGGTAAACCGCTGGATGATGCTGAGAACGAGGCGGAGGTTGCCGTAGATCAGCTCTTCACGCGCTCCTTTGTCCCCCTGCTTGGTACGCAAAAGCAATTCTTTCTTTTCAGCGGAGGTCAAGGTGGGCAGCTTCGCTGTGTTCACGCCGCATATTTCAACTTTATTAAAATACATTGTGGAAACCTTTCGTGTGTTGGTGTACTGTTTCCAGTATTGCCATCCCACAAAAGGCTGATTCAAGTTAAAATCTTCCTCTCAGCCCGTCTCACAATGCGTTTTCATTTTTTGAAATTTACATAATCATCCTTAGAGCTTCTTCATCACCTCAAGCAGCCTATCCACCTCATTCAAGCGATTCCACCACGAAAAACTCACCCTGACGGAACCTGCCTCGAAGCTTCCCACGGACTTATGGGCAAGGGGAGCACAGTGGTAGCCTGTTCGCACACATATTCCACGCTCGGACAGATATGCGCCAACCTCAGAGGGAGAAAAACCGTCAATATTAAAACTGACCACACCCCCGTCTCCTTTCCCGTAAACGGTACAGTCGGAAAAGTCCGAAAGCGCATCACAAAAATACGATGAGAGAGCGCTGCAGCGGCGATGAATCTCATTGATTCCCACTCGCCTTACCCAATCAAGCCCTGCAAGAAGCCCTGCTATGGCAGGTGTGCCGGGGGTGCCTGCCTCCAATCGTTCGGGGAGAAACTCGGGCATACCGGGGTCAAGGGAATGAATACCGCTTCCCCCTTCAATGATCGTTTTGCAGTTCTCAGTCGGAAAATCCTTTCCGCAGGCGAGAACACCGATTCCCTGAATGCCGAAAAGTCCCTTGTGTCCCGGGAGGCAAAGTGCTGTAATATTCATTTTGTTCACGTCAATGGGGAGATGTCCCCCACTTTGGGCACCGTCTACCACAAATCGGATTCCTCTTTTCCGACAAAGAGCACCGATCTTCTCCACAGGTTCCGTATCCGAGCAAATATTGGACATATGGCAAGAGATCACCAATGCGGTCTCGGGTCTGATAAGACGACGGATTCCCGAAAGGATCTCCGCATCGTCGGCAAAGGGGCGGTGGGGATAAATATCGAATGTGATCTCTCCCCTCTCCGCTAAAGCAAAAACGGGGCGAAAAACAGCATTGTGGCTCATGCCGCTGATGAGAACATGATCTCCCCGCTTCACCAAGCCCTTGATCGCCATATTCAGGGCATGGGTGGCGCTGTAAGTGAACACAACCCCCTCAGGCTCGCATCCGAACATCCGCCCCACCGACTCACGGCAGGCGTAAATCAGCTCCGATGCCGATACCGCCAACGGGTGAGAGCCGCGCCCCGGGTTTCCGCCGACCGTGTCGATGCATTGTTTTACAGCCTCCGACACCCCGGGCGGCTTCGGATAGGTTGTGGCACCATTATCAAAATAAATCAGTCTATCCACTGCATCGCCCCCCTATCCGAAAAATCCGCTGCCCATCAGCTCTCCGTAGGGGATGTGTTTCCTTTCGAGAACACCTCGCAAACGTTCCGCCTCACCGCAGGACAAGGTCAGCCCGTAGGCGCATCCCCGTTTTGTCACGGCAGGATCGATATTCACTATCCTCGCCGAAATACCCACAGCACTCGCAGCCCTTTTCGCCTTTTCCGCCAAAGTCATGGATTTCATTGTTATAATACAGTCCGCCATTTTATTTTCTTCCTTTCCGTAAAATGTTTTACCCCATATCAGTCTATGCGGACATGGCGAAAGAGTGAAAAAAATGGGAGACACTAAAAACAGCGTCTCCTGCCGCAGACATCTTTGCTAAACTTTCCCCTATTTAATTGACTTTGGCTTTCATATGAATTATAATGTAAAGTATAGAAAAAACGGAGGTGTTGGCATGGAACAGCGATTCAGAACAGAGATCACGGATATGAACGAAAACGGCTTCGGTATCGCAAAAATCGACGGGTGCATCGTCTTTTTGGAGGGCGGTGTAACGGGAGACGTGTGCGAGATCGAGATAACGGAGCGACGGAAAAACTACGCTTTCGGTAAGATCATCAACATCGAGACCCCCTCTCCCCTGCGCTGTGACAGCGGATGCCTCTCCTTCGGGAAATGCGGCGGATGTACACTGCGGCATATCACTTTCGAGGCGGAAAACAGGTGCAAGAGACAGACGGTG
>SVSU01000001.1 GCA_015064135.1 Oscillospiraceae bacterium | reverse complement strand
TGTTGACACCTTTGCAAGGGCGCTCATCTCCATGGGGGTCAAGCAGGGCGACCATGTTGCCATCTGGGCAACGAATGTGCCTCAGTGGTACATCACATTCTGGGCGACGGTAAAGATCGGTGCGGTGCTGGTCACGGTCAACACCGCGTACAAGATTCACGAGCTTGAGTACCTGCTCCGCCAGTCCGACACACACACCCTTGTTATGACGGACGGCTACAAGGATTCCGACTATGTGGCAATCATCAACGAGATCTGCCCCGAACTGAAATCTCTGGAAAAGGGCAAGCCTCTCCACGCAAGACGGCTTCCCTTCCTCAGAAACGTTATCACCTGCGAATCCGACCGTCCGGGCTGCTACACATGGGAAGAAGCGCTGGCACAGGCAGAGCGTACCCCCGTTGAGGCTGTGTACCGCCGCGCCGCCATGATAAACAAGCACGATGTATGCAATATGCAGTACACATCGGGCACCACGGGATTCCCCAAGGGTGTTATGCTGACACATTACAATGTTGTCAACAACGGTAAGGCAATCGGCGACTGCATGGATCTGTCCACCGCAGACCGCATGATGATCCAGGTGCCCATGTTCCACTGCTTCGGCATGGTTCTCGCTATGACCGCGTCCATGACCCACGGTGTTACCATGTCTCCCATCCCCGCCTTCTCCCCGAAGAAAGGACTGGCGTGCATCACAAAGGAGAAGATTACCGCATTCCACGGCGTTCCCACCATGTTTATCGCCATGCTGGGTCACGAGGACTTCGACAAGACCGACTTTTCCCACATGAGAACAGGCATCATGGCAGGCTCCCCCTGTCCCATCAAGGTCATGGAGGAGGTCATCTCAAAAATGCACATGGACGAGATCTGCATTACCTACGGTCAGACGGAGGCATCCCCTGCCACCACCATGTCAAAGACCACGGACTCCATCGAAACCAGGGTCAACACCGTTGGAAGTGCGATTTTCGGTGTGGAATGCAAAATCGTTGACCCCGAAACCTACGAGGAGCTGCCCGACAATGTGGACGGCGAATTCGTGGCGCGCGGCTACAACATTATGAAGGGCTACTACAAGATGCCCGAAGCAACAGCGGCTGCCATCGACAAGGACGGTTGGCTCCACACGGGCGACCTTGCAAGACGTCTCCCCGACGGAAACTACAAGATCACGGGCAGAATCAAGGACATGATCATCCGCGGCGGCGAGAACATCTACCCCAAGGAGATCGAGGACTTCATCTACACCCATCCGAAGGTATCCGACGTACAGGTCATCGGCGTACCCAGCAAGCAGTACGGCGAGGAGATCATGGCGTGCGTCATCCTGAAGCCGGGCGAGGAGTGCACCGCGGAGGAGATCAAGGAATATGTCATGACCCACATGGCGAAGCACAAGACCCCCAGATATGTGACATTTGTAGACAGTTTCCCCATGAACGCGGCAGGAAAGATCCTGAAGTACAAGATGCGCGAGGAGGCAGAAAAACTGCCCGAGTTTATTGAGGCTTCAAAGATTGAAACTGCCTGAGTGGGGATAACGTGCAGTATAAATTGTAACCAAAGCGCCCCACTCATGAGAAAAAACTTGAAAGATGGGACCGACCATCTTTCATCGCCCAAAAGCCTCCGAAAGAGTCTTTTGGGCGACCGTTTTTCTCCCATGTGCCATCTGCTTCTTTGGGGATAACGTGCAGTATAAATTGTAACCAAAGCGCCCCACTCATGAGAAAAAACTTTCATGGGAATCACATCAAACAAACGACCGAGCTTATCTGTAAAAAAGCGGATGGCTCGGTTTTCTTTTTCCCCCACCCCACTCACCGCATAAACTTCCCCCACTGTGCATATATTTTCCATGAACATCATTCCACCCATTCGGGTACCGAAATATCATTAAATTTACTCGTCACCCACAGTGACAGATGGAGGATTCTTATGGAAAACGAAATCACAAGAAAACTGGCACTAAAACGGTTCGACACCACACACACCCTGGACGTAACCGAGGACTTTTCCCTCCCCGACTATATCCCCGAGGTAAGGCGCATCGTGGGAGTGCAGGCTTCCCCCTCCGTTGACGGAAAATACCTGAACGGAGACGAGCTTGAAGCGGACGGCACCGTATCCTACACCGTTCTCTACCTCGGAGGAGACGGCGGTCTTTGCTCTGTCCCACTCACCACGGCATTTGACGGCAGGATCCCCGTAAAATCCACGGAAGGGGATGTTTTCGGCACAGATGACCTCTCCCTCTCCTCCTCGGCTGAGAATGTGATCTGCCGTGTTACAGCACCCAGACGGCTGACTCTCTCCTCAAAGGTGAAGATGCGTCTTTTTTCCCAGAAAACCGTGGACTGTGCGGAGAAAATCAGCGCAGAGGACAAAAAAGCATCCGTAAAGCTGAAAAAGGACAAAGCGGAATACGCCGCGGTAAAGGCCTTGCGCAGCAATATCGAATGCGGAGGAGAGCTGCGCGAGCGAGAGGGCACAAAAGTGATCTCCGCGGTGGGAAGCCTCAGCATAAACGACGCAAAAGTGACAAAGGACGGCATTTCCGTCATGGGGGAGGCGAGGATCTCCCTGCTCCTGCTCACCCCCGACGGTGTTTACACCACGGCAAAGGGGCGGTGCGCTGTGGATACGGTGATCCCCTGCGACACGGCAAATGCGATGGGTGCCGCGGCATACGGGCGCTGTCTCATGTGCGAAATTGACACGGCGGAGGACGGTCTCATTACATGGAATATGGAATGCGACATCGACTGCGACTGCATGATGGGCGGCGAGACAGAGATCAGCACCGACGGCTACTGTGCAGACTATCGTGACGAATGCACCTACACCGATGCCGCCGCCCTTTCTGCCTTGAAGGGAGTAAACGGCAGGCTGACCGTCTCGGGCACGAAGGCTGTCCGCCCCGGAATGACGTGGGCAGGCGGATGGGGAAAGGCTGCATTTGACAAAGCGGAGCAAAACGGCAGACGACTTACGCTGACGGGGAACGCGGTGATCACCTCCATTCTCTGCGGAGAGGGAGAGGCGACAGCGGAGGAATGCGTCATCCCCGTGAAATACGAATGTGAGACAGACGGGAAGGAATCGGGCGGCGAGCTTGTGGGAAAATGCGAGTTCTCCGTCTGCGACGTAGGCGGTAGATGCGACGGTGAGACCCTGAACGTGACGGCGGAGCTTGCCATCAACGGCGTATTCCTCGGCGAGCGCGGACTGCGGTATCTTGAGACCATGACCATCGACGAAAACGCACCCACGGCGCGGCGGAAGAACGTGCTGACCATCTGCGTCCCGGATGAGGGGGAAAGCGAGTGGGACGTGATGAAGCGGTACCGCGTGGGAGACAACGGGGTGAACCGGACGGGAAAGGTGTATATTATTTCGTGATCCCCCCCTTTAAGTAAAAAACGACCGGGCTTATCCCATACTCCAAAAATGGAGTGGATGGCTCGGTCGTTTTGTTATGAAGTTATGAAATGGGGTATACGTCGGGGAGGATGCTGTACTGGAAGAGGAGGAGGGCATCGTCGATGTCTACCTTGCCGTCCTTTGTGAAATCGATAATGCACGGATAATCAACAGGATATGTTTCGGGAAGGATGCTGTTCTGGAAAAGCAGCAACGCATCATCTATGTCAACCATGCTGTCATCATTGATATCACCGGGAAGATATTCGATCATTTCGGCATATATTACCACATCCGAATCAACCATAACGAAATTCGTTGCAAGCGCATCAGAATCTTCAAATGTAATTGATGGATTATCTGAAGTCCATCCTGCAAAATAATGGTTTTCTTTTATAAAAGAAGATATATCAATAATCTCTCCCGGATATGCTGTAAAGGTATGTTCATGAGTATTGTTTGATGTGGCAAATCCATTGAAAATCTGGACTGTAAACGGTTTCCCTTTGTTGTTTGAATCATAATTCGGGGCGGTTATCTGACCATTATTATCTTCAACCTGAGCGTTTTCAATACCCATTTCCACGCTGTAACTGCTCAGACTATCTATGGGAAGATCAATATAATTGAGAGATCGTGCAACAGCGCCGTTTTCGTCGTATTGGGTAACTACAATATCAACATCCCCTGTATCATAGCCTTCACACTCAATTCTGTACTCTTGATCATCGTAAAAATCGAAATGCTTCTTTTCTCCTTCTACAAAAACAGATACGTTATCCGTAGCATATGGCTTTCCATCTACAACATATGCTACCATTTTGTTGGATTCGTCATAGACATACACATTTACGGGACAGGCAACAGTTATCTCTTCGAGTTTCAGTATCGCGTTATACATCCTGTACTCATATTCGGAAACTAATTCCGGATAGTCTTCTCTAAGATTGTCGATCCACAAAACATCGAATTTCACTTCAAATTCACTGTAGATTTGATACATATTGGTATATGTCGAAATCAGAGAATCAATTTCCTCACTATTAAACAAATCACTTGCTGAATATTTAAATGTCTTAAAGAAATCGACAGTATAATTGGCATCCGTTTTCAAAATCTGCCAACCCATTCTTGCCGCTTCCAAATACAATTTTGCATTCGCTTCCGTCTGTGAATTCTCGAATTGGTTCCCGAGATTATCCAAAACCCTCCTTGCCAATTCTTGGTAATTCAGCAAAGAAGTTAATCGGTAATATGCCTCTGACTTTTGTTTTATCCCGGTAGCTAATTCCAGTAGCATTTTTCCTGCCGAGTATGCTATTTTGATTGCATTTACAACAGGAAAAAATGTCCCCAAAATATCACCGCAGCAGCCCCACAGAAAATCTGCCATTTGTACTCCGGCAAATGCACCGGCAAAGGAAAGGGAATCCTTTAACATTGCACCTTTAAATTTATCGTCTGCCAATGTGATTGCCTTTACGCAATCCGATAGAGCATCCTTTAAGTGCTGATTTGATGAAGGACAAGCTTCATACATATATTCAATCACAGTTTTCATCTCTGCATTTAACATTCTTATTTTACAGTATGCCGATACGGTTTCCGTGATTGTCTCGATGCAGTCAGCAGTTTTAAAAGCAACATCAATCATTGAAAATACATCTGAGGAATCTGCACTTTTATGAAAGAATTTATCTTTAACATAGGTTTTAAGTTGTCCTTTTAATTTGTCTTTCGTGGCAGAATTCAATGATTTAAAGTCAATTTCTTTCCATGTTTTATATTTAGATGCAGTGTCATGTATTTCAAATGGCAACGAAAGCATATCGAGACCATATTTTGCGACCTCATCCAATGAATCATTGATTACTTCTTTATACGATGTTTCAAGTGAAGCAAGAATAATCGCTGTGTAGATATCTTTTTGTTTGATAGACTCATTGTACATAGTCCCTGCCGGGCCTTCAATAAGAGCATCAAATATATTGGTTGTAGTCGACCATACAGCCGCTTCTGCAGCAAAAGCTGTTTCTTTGCAGGAGTTCACAGTATCTTTAGCCGGAGAACTTCTTTCCCCTATAAGATAATTTTGGAAAGTAGGATAGTGTTCATCATTCGGGTCAAGGGAGACTTTGGCGTGGTATATGTATTCGTTGAACTGCTCCGGGTCAAGTTTTTGATTTACATAAACCACCTCAACAATAACATCGTCATATAGTGTACATTCTGCATCTTTTATGTATTGGCTGCCATTAACAAATGGACTCTCAATCGTTTCATACAACAGTTCATCAGCGGCAACCTTGTATGGAATATTATTGATATAAACGGTATTGGGTGAGTTGTTTTTATCGTAAGATGTCACAACACCTTCTCTTTTCGTTATATGAATAACCTTAAACACCTGCTCACCAAACGTATACACGCGCACCTGATCGCCAATCCAGTTTCCTATCTTATCCAAGGGGAAACTGTCGGCAACAATATCGCTTACATAGTAGCTTCCGCCGGGCAATGTTGAATTGGTCTGGTTTCCGACCGGTGTCAAATATACCAAATCCGTATCAATAACCTTCGCCACGGGATCCCATCCATCAAGCCCGCATACAGTGCCAAACGTAGTAGCTGCAGCGGTAATCTCATTGTTTTCGTTAAGGTTAAATGCTGTATAGTAGTAATTTGCAAGATAACCCTCATACATTAAGATGGGCTGATAGATGTCATGATTGTATGGATCTGCAACGTTATATGTAACCCCGTCTATGGTTATGCTTGTCACCCTGTATTCTTTCAAACCATTTTCACCTATGGGGAGGTGTTCTCTGGTACACCCGTTGTATTGACCGAAGTGAGTGAAGATTGGAAGGGTGTTTTCCTCCTCCGGCTCCTCCAATGCAACAAATTTATTCCCGTTCTCCTTCGCATAAGCTTCGGTTGTGGAGCCTGCGTAGCCGTAGAGGGTGACGACGTCGGAGAAGCCACTCTTCATGAAAACACCTGAGCCAAACTCAGCATCTCTGCTGAGAACGGTGGCGCTTGTCAAACATACGCAGTGCCAGAATGCCTCATCGCCAATGGAAGTAACGCTGTCGGGTATCGTTACGCTTGTCAAGCTGACGCAGTGCCTGAATGCCCTATAGCCAATGGAAGTAACGCTGTCGGGTATCGTTACGCTTGTCAAACTATTGCAGTACCAGAATGCAGAAGCACCAATGGAAGTAACGCTGTCGCCTATCGTTACGTTTGTCAACCTGGTGCATTCTAAGAATGCAGAAGCACCAATGGAAGTAACGCTGTCGCCTATCGTTACGCTTGTTAAGCTTCCGCAGCCGGAGAATGCGTGATCGCCAATGGAAGTAACGCTGTCGCCTATCGCTACGCTTGTCAAGCTGTAGGCGTCGAATGCATAATCGCCAATGGAAGTAACCTCATCTTCAATGGTAACCTTGACAACGGCAGAACGATAGGGGTACCACGGAACCTTTGAATTATATGCCCAATCCCACATCGCCCCTGTACCGCTGATCACCAATTCCCCATCACCATACAGTACCCACGTCAAATTATCGCCGCACTTGCCTGATGCCGTAACACCGGCTTCCGCCGTAATTGCAGTCTCGCTGAAAACCTCCTCCGCAACCACACCCCACGGAACCGCCGATGCTACCATACATAAAGTCAGAATAAAGCTCAAAATCCTTTTCATACCTCAAACTCCTTCCAAAATCAAAAAGTGCGCCCCCGAAGGAACGCACTGCAAAAGTGTTATCCCTTCGTTAGCTGCTACACAAACGCGTTTTTTTCAACACCGGAATGCGGAAAAAAGGAAACACCTCTTGCCAAGGCACTTTTCCCAGTATTGAAATAAAATATGCAATTTGTGTAGCATGAATATTATACCATACAATAAATAAAAATGCAAGCACCGCGCCTGCTTTTTTTCGTTCCCCTCATATTAAAAGTTTTTGACGGGGGCATGGGGGATACTTTTTCCAAAAAGTGTCCCCCACATAACCCTCCCCCTCACAGCTTCACAAAAACCGGCTCATGCCCCAGCGCCGGGATGATCTTCTCCATCATGTCCTTCACCGTGAACTTCAGCGTAGATGTGTTGATGCACGGATGACAGCCGATATACTCCGTTTTTACCACGTCCTCGTCAATAAGCAGTTTCACCTTCCCCTCCCTGTCGTTCATCAGACCGAGGACGGTCAGTGAGCCCGGGGTGATGTCGAGAAGCGCCTCCATGTGCTCGTGGGTGCCGAAGGAAAGACGGGACGAGTTGATCTGCGCCGACAGGTCCTTCGTCTTGAAGGGCTTGTCCCCGGGCATCAGCAGTACATAAAATTCCGTCTGCTGTCTGTTGCATAAAAACAGATTCTTGCAGGTGGGCGCGCCGAGCACGCGGTCGATCGCCTCGCAGTCCTCCATGGTCATGGCGACCTCGTGATCTACCCTGCCGTAGTCAATGCCCAGCTTGTCGAGAAAATCGTACACACGAACCTCCTTCGGAAGCCGTCCTCCCAAATCCGCAGGTCTGCCCTTTACCAATTCCATCATATACTCGCTCCTTCTTTTGGGCCGCGGCACAGTCTCCCACGGCGTTTTTTTGTTTCATTATACCACACTTCCGCACAAGGGTCAAGTTTTTCCGCCTCCCTGCAAAGTTTCCCACAACCGACTGTTGAAAACTCCCCACTTTTTCCTTTCCCACATCTTCTCCACAGGCTCTTTTTTGAAAAAACACATCTTGTTTCACACTTGCCCGTGATTTTTCCACAATCCGCTGTTGATAACTCACTTTCAAGTGGGTTTTCCACGACTTTTTCCACATTTTCTCATTATTTCACATTGTAAAATCTCCCAACTCCCCTTTTCCCCCTTGTGTTTCGACAAAAAATGTGTTATACTATATTTATAAAGATAATTTTGTTCATTTTTGGAGGATAAACATGAAAAAACACTGCTGCAAAAGATGCACCTCTGCTCTCCTTTGCGCCGCACTTCTTCTCTCCTCCGCAGTGTCCGTCTCCTCGGTGACACAGTATCATAAGCTGACCTACAACGACAACTTTCGCGATGTGGCAAAGGACGATTGGTTCTACCAAAGCGTTGCCGATGCCTATTCCATGAATATCATCAGCGGTGTGACAGCCACGGAATTCGCCCCCGACAAGACACTCGACCTTGCCGCCTGCATCAAGCTCGCCTGCTGTGTTCATCAGCTGAAAAACGGCGGTGCGGTCACGCTCGGAAACGGAACGGTGAACTGGTATGACACCTATGTTTCCTACGCCCTTGAAAACGGCATTATCTCCGAGCCCTATGAAGATTACACCGTCTCAGCCAGCCGCGCGCAGGTTGCCGTCATCTTCTCCCGTGTGCTCTCTGCAGATGAGAAGCAGATCAACGCGGAGGCTGTATGGCAGAAGCCTTTCGGAGATGTGACGGATCCCTCCCTCTGGTATTACGGCAGTGCTTATAAAATGTATGCCTGCGGAATTATGACGGGGGATGATCTCGGAAACTTCAATCCCGAGGGAAAGATCAAGAGAAGCGAGATCGCCGCTGTGGTGGTACGTCTCCTTGATGAATCCGGGCGCGTTTCCGTTTCCCTCGCCGCTGTGGGCACACCAAATCCCCCCGAGGAGACCGACGACACCCCCACCACAAACACAGACAGTGAAACCGATCCCCTCTTCTTCCACAAGGGAGGCACCGCCAATGTTCCCTTCACGGGGCTGACAGGCTTCTCCCTGATCTACGGAAAAAACGGGGTTACGGGATATAGCACGGAATGCATCAATGATGCGGTGCTCACCCCCGACACCATTGCCTTCCGCCTGAAAAAGGACGTGGGACTGACGGCGATGGGTATCGTCAGAGGCTGGCTCAACAATGCCGCATCGGAAACGGACGGAGTCCCCTCAAGCAAGAGCGCGGCGGAAACAAAAGAGCTTCTTGACAGCCGCACCGCCCTTTACATAAACGGAAGAAAGGCGAATATCGCCTCCCTTTCCATCACATCCCACGACGGAGACATGGTATACACCTTCACCCTTTACGACAGTTACAGAATGAACGCAGTCACGGATATAGCTTTTATCTGCGGTGATATTCCCGATGAATATTCCTCCGCCGCAAAGGCCGCCGTTGAAGCTGCTGCCTGGGGTACGGATGCAAAGACGGGAGCCTCTCCCTCCTCCCCGTCGAACACGGGAACCGCCGCCACAGCGACCGCAGAAGCCGCAGCGTTTAAAAACGAAGGCTACACCATCCTGTTTGAACACAAAGCATCCCGTCTTACCGCCCTCTACGGAACACGGAAAAACGGAACTGCGGATGAATATCTTCTCAGATTTATCTATGGTGACGGATCGGTTCAGGATATTTCCGCCGCAAAGCTTGACGACATTCATGTAAGCGCGGACGGAGCCACCCTCTATTACAGCATCCCCACCCCCACGGGAGACTCCCTGGAATACAGCATCAGCATCGGTGCCGCAAACGGAAACATCTCCGCCGCCCCCGACAACAATACGGTTACATCCGACATCAAGGAGCCTCTGAAGGGCACATTGTCGGGGCTGAACATCACCATTTCCGCAAAGGATTCCTCCCTTATTGCCCTCATGGAAGGGGAGAATGAAGTTCTGTTCCGCGGTGTATTCTCCACCAGGGCCACGGCGTTCAGCGTTGTCACCATCGCCCCTTCCGTGTACTTCAAAAATCACGAAAAGTATTTCGGAAACCATGAGCACAACCGCATTTTCGCACTGAAGGACGGTATATACTACGCCATCATCTACGAAAACACAGACGAGCGAACAAGAGAGGCGGCGGAAAACGTTATCAATTCCGTGGTCACAGAAAACGCCTTCGACTGTGTATACACCCTCGACAAAAAGGAGCCGGGGGAGGGAGCATACACCAACATTTTCCTGAAGGACACCCACGAAGGCACCCTCGTCGGCGACCCCTTCCTGCTGATGAAGGATGACACGGCGGAGAACGGTCAGCGCATTGACAACGAGGATGAAGCAAAGCAGAACTACCGAATCTCCGACGACACCGAGGTCTGGGTTCTTGCCATGGACTACTCCCCCTGGATGAAGACCACATACGGTCAGTTCCGACGGATCTGGCCTCTCGGCAGCAAGTGGCCTGTCTGGAGAATCGTCATCGACCCCGATACGGATACCGTAACAAGGCTGGTTCAGCTTTATATGCCGTAAGGGACTCGCCATACCCAAAAAAGGCACCATCGTCATCATTCGGTGGTGCCCTATCAAATTACATATAAAATTAAAAGAAAGGCATGGTGAAAATCATGGGCCCCGGAGGACCGCCCCACTTTATCAAAGCTGAAAGAATCAGGGAGCAGCTGAAGGAACCAAAGCCGAAAAGCATCAAAGAGGTACCGGGCTATATTTTCCGCGTGGTAACAAAATTTTTCTCCCGCCTCTTTTACATATTCCGCATCGTATGGGACACAAAGCCCTGGATCCTTATACACATGGTGTTCATGGCGGTATTCAACGGCGTCAACCCCGTAATCAATACCTTCATTGATGCCACCCTGCTGAACCGCCTCGCGGAAGCATTCATGGCGGCGGTAAACGGGACCCCTCAGCAATTTGAGCCTGTCATGACCATTCTTGTGATCCGTTTCGCCTACACATTTTTGGCAAGTCTCATCGGCAGAATAAGCGGCATTCTCAACAACATCGAAAGCGAATTGGTGGTCAACCATGTGAATCTGAAAATCATGCGGAAGGCGAGAGAGGTTGACCTTGCCAGTTTTGATCTGCCCGATTTCTACGAGAAATTTGAGAACGCAAAGCGGGAGGCAGGCAACCGCCCCATACAGATACTGAACAGCAACTTCACCATCATCAGTACCGTCATCAGCATGGTGACATTTGTGGGTATTCTGGCATCGGTGAGCACAGTGGCTCCCGTTGTTATTCTCCTCATGTCCGTCCCCACCGCCATCATTAACTTCTCCTATCGAAAAAAGAACTTTCACTACATCCGCTTCCACTCCAAAGAGCGCAGGCAGATGAATTATTATTCGGGACTTATGACCAACAAGGACATGGTAAAGGAGGTACGCCTCTTCGGGCTGTCCGATCTCTTTATTTCCCGCTATCACGAAACCTTCAAAACCTATTTCAAGGGGCTGAAGAAGCTCTTTGTGGGAGAGGGTCTCTGGCATATTGCAACGGGTATCATTACCACCGTAGTCAACTGTCTGCTCTTCCTCTACATCGCAAAGGGCGTTGTGGAAGGGCGGCATGAAGTAGGCGACTTCTCCCTCTACACAGGGGCGCTCACTGCCATTGCAGGCGGTATCGGCACCATCCTCAGCACCACAGCCTCCATTTATGAGGGAACGCTGTTTATCGACAACCTCATCGCGTTCATGAAGGAAAAGCCCACCGTTGTCCCCTCCCTCCCCGAGCCGAGAAAGGTACAGCACCGCACGGGACACCGCATCGAATTCCGCCACGTCTCCTTCGCCTACCCGGGAACTGAGCGACGGGTCATCAATGATGTAAACATCATCATTGAACCGGGTGACACCGTGGTACTGGTAGGTCTCAACGGCGCAGGAAAGACCACACTCATCAAGCTCCTCACCCGACTCTACGACCCCACGGAGGGTGAGATTTTCCTTGACGGTCACAACATCAAGGAATATGCCGTGGAGGAGCTTTACAGCCTCTTCGGTATCATTTTCCAGGATTTCGGCAAGTACGCGGTGAATGTCAGGGAAAACATCGTATTCGGCGAGCTTGACCGTGATGCAGGTGAGGACGAGGTACACCTTGCGGCAGAGCAGAGCAGTGCGGCGCAGTTCATCGATGCCCTTCCCGATGGCTACGACACCCCCCTCATGCGCTACTTTGAGGAAAACGGCATCGAGCTTTCCATCGGTCAGTGGCAAAAGCTCTCCATCGCCCGCGCGTTTTACAGTGACAGTGACATCATCATTCTGGACGAGCCCACAGCATCCCTTGACGCCATTGCGGAGCAGGAGATCTACAACCAGTTCGACCGATTGAGAAAAGACAAGACCACCATCTTCGTCTCCCACCGTCTCTCCAGCGCCACCGTCGCCAATAAGATCATCGTACTCGAAAGCGGTGCGGTCATTGAAACGGGAGATCACGAGGAGCTGATGAAGAAGCACGGCGTCTACTACGAGCTGTTCTCCACCCAGGCGAAACGGTACATCACCCCCATCGACGGTATGTCCGCCGAGGATTTCATGAATAAGGGAAGATAAAATATGGGGCTGCTGCAAATTAGACTTGCAACAGTCCCCATGACCCTGAAAAAACTTTTATACTGTTTTCAAGTCTCAGTTTGTGTACACTCACACTCTGAGATTTTTACTTTTCAAGCTTAAACGCAAATGTATCTGTCTGATAGTTCATTGCTTTTGTAACGGTACACTCACCGAGGTCGATGGTAATACGAGCACCGTGGGGAGAATTTGTTGCCTGCGCGTTGACGAAAATCTTATCCCCATCCATGCGGAAGGAAACGCACATTTCCACGGGAGCAATATCCTTCGCAACCATCACCTCAAATTCGGTGCGCGGAAATTCGTCAAAGCTGTTCTTCACCCACTTGCCGCTTCCTGCCTTTATCATCTTTACAAGACCGTCACGGAAGAACAAGGTAAAGAGAGCGTTCTCACCTTCAACCTTCACGTCAACCGCCCCAACTCTGCCGCCGTCAACAGTCAGCTTACCTTCAAACTCACCCACACTGCCGCCGAGCAGCTCCGTTGCGGTCCAATTTTCCTCTGCACTGCGCAGTTCCGCCAGCACTTCGGGATTCTCGGGGAGAACATCCTCCTTCACCATATCCTCGCTGAACAAGGGATCCATGCGGTAGGTGTGGAGAGTTCCCACAGCGGACGCGAACACGGTGTCCCAGTAAGTGTTGCACATATCCTGGAAGCTGTTGTCCTCGCTGATGAGAGCAAGCACCATATCGCGGTCGGGGCTCATGATGAGAAGCTGACCGAAGGCACCGTCTCCGCGGAAGCAATTATGCTGACAGCGCCAGATCTGGTAGCAATAGCCGCTGCCCCAGTCATCACCTCTGTCAACGCCGTTTGAAATCTTATAGGAGCTTGCCAGCTTCACCCAGTCCCGGCTGACGATACGCTGTCCCCTCCAATATCCGCCCGAGAGGTACATGATACCCAGCTTCAGCATATCGGTATGAGAGCAGCGGAAGCCCCAGCCGCCCAAATTGATTCCGCGAGGGCACTCGTCCCATACCACATCGGTGATTCCGAGAGGCTCAAAGAGGCGAGGGCGGAGGTAATCTATCAATTTCATACCCGTCCGCTTTGTAATGATTGCGGAAAGCATATATGTGGCGCCCGAATTGTATGCGAAGTGAGTACCCGGCACATGGGGTACATCCTTCGCCAGGAATGCCTTCACCCAGTCGCCGTCCTCGGCCGCCATCATCACGGGATCCGAGTTGTTATCGTGACCGCAGCCCATACAGAGCACATCGTGAACGGTCATTTTCGCAAGGTTGGGGGAAATGGTTTCGGGGACAGATTCGGGGAAAATATCCACAAGCCGTTCGCCTAGGGTAAGAAGTCCTTCATCACGGGCTATACCGATGGCAGTGGAGGTAAAAGTCTTTGAAATGGAGTAAGCATGGCGTTTGGAGTCGTAATCGAAGGGGGGAGCGATACATTTTGAGATAAGCTTTCCGTGGCGCCACAGCATAAATCCGTGAACGTTTCGCCCCTCGTCACGGAGCCTCTTCATAAAGTCAAGCACAGCACCCGAGGGAACGCCCACGCTCTCGGGGGATGCAAAATCAAATCCGTTGAATGTCATAAATTTTTCCTTCTTTCTGTTAAAGTGTAAAGTAATATGGGCAGATATCCTCAAAATGGCCATCCTTCATGCGGAATCCCTTTGGGATGATCCCAAGCCCAATAAATCCAATGCGTTCATAAAGATGCCTTGCGTGGATATTTGTTGCCACCACTGCGTTGAACTGCAGAATGGTAAAACCGGCTTCTCTGCCCCGTTCTATGCAGTCGAGCACAAGTTTCTCACCGATGTGGAGCCCTCGCACCTCAGCCGCCACGGCATAGCTTGCATTACATATATGGCCGCACCTGCCGACATTGTTGGGATGGAGTATGTAAAGCCCCAACACCGTACCGGTATCTTCATCCACAGCAACTGCCGTATGTGTCTGTTCTGCAAAAAAGGCCGCACCGCTGTCCGGATCCAGATACTCCTCCTGAGGAAAAGCCACGCCCTCCTCCACGACCTCGTTCCAGATGCGGATCATGTGGGGGATGTCCTCGTTTCTGTATGGTCTTACCCTGATATTCATATTCTATCCCTCTGAATGAAGAAAAACCGGCATGAAAGATCATGTCGGCTTTGTTTTTTGTTTCGGCTCACCCAATTTTGGGTCATCCAATGGTATACCTGCCCTCCATAGCACGTCTGAGGGTCACTTCGTCCGCATATTCAAGGTCTCCGCCAACGGGGACACCATTAGCAATGCGGGTCACCTTCACGCCAAGGGGGGTCAGCAGCTTTGCGATGTACATGGCAGTTGCCTCACCTTCCACGGTTGGGTTGGTGGCAAGGATCAATTCCTTGATCTCCGTCTGCCCCTCATCCATGCTTTTGCTGATCCTTTGGAGAAGTTCCTTGATCTTCAGCCTGTCGGGTGTTATGCCGCGCATGGGGGAAAGGGTGCCGTGAAGCACATGATACACGCCGCCGAACTGTCTCGTTTTTTCAATAGCGTAAACAGCCCTCGGATCCTCCACCACGCAGACGGTACTCCCATCCCTGTTCGGGGAAGAACAAATGGGGCAAACCTCGTCTGTTGAGATGTTCTGGCACTCGCCGCAGAGGACGACCTCCGTTTTGCAGGCAACCAGCGCATCCGCAAATTCCCTCGCCTCGTCCTCCGTGAAATTCAGCACACTGAACGCATAGCGCAGGGCAGTTTTCTTCCCCACTCCGTCCAGCCTGCGGAACATATCGGCAAGCCGTTCAAGGGGCTCGATGTACTCGGATGCCATTTATCAGAACAGACCGGGAAGGCCGGGAACGTTGAGTCCGCCTGTGATCTTGCCCATTTCGTCACTGTTGATGGTGTTTACCTTCTTGATCGCCTCGTTTACAGCGGCAACCAGAATATCGGACAGAGTCTCGATATCCTCGGGGTCAACAACCTCGGGCTTGATATCGATGCCGAGCACCTCAAGCTTACCGTTGATCTTTACGGTAACAGCGCCGCCGCCTGCCGCGATCTCGTATTCCTTTTCGTTGAGCTCAGCCTGAAGGGTTTCCATATCCTCCTGCATCTTCTGAGCCTGCTTGATCATTGTCTGCATATTGGGACCTGCGCCCATACCTTTCGGAAGTCTTGCTTTCACTTTCTTTTTCCATCCTTTTGTTAGATTTTGTTATTTTTTGTTTTATTAAAACTCTGTCAGCTCATCCACAGGGCTTTTCGCCTTCGGTTCCGCACCTGCCGTTATTACCAGCACAGCATCGGAATCGCAGACATCACACAGGACAAATGCCGACAAAAGAACTTTCTTTGCACTATCGGAGGACAGCATCTGCACCGCAAAACTGCTTGTGGTCTTGACTGTTACCTCTTTCCTGTCGGGAGAAACATAGCAATCCGCATCACGGAAGAAGCTCATGTACATGGGGTTTGCCGATGCGACCTTCTCCGCGATCTCTCCCACATCACGAATCCTCGTGGGCTCTGCTTTTTCAGCTGCCCCATGGGCACTCTTCACCTCATGCTCCCCTTTTTCCTCATGGGGAATATCCGAAGAGTCGGGCTCTGCTGTCACCTTTTTTTCCTCGAACACCAAAGGCTCGGGCTCCGCTGTGGGCTCATCGGTCTGCACCGCCCCACCGCAGGAACCTCCGCTTCTGAGAAGTGCCAGCTTGTTCTCAAGCTCCGTCACCCTTGCCGTCAGTGCTTCCACCGTGGCTTCAAGGGAAGGATCACACATTTTCATGAGACTGAGCTCTGCCGTCAGCCGTTTGGTCTGAGGAGAACGGGTCATCTCACGCATGGCATCGTCCAGAATCGAAAAGTGGTAGGTCAGCGTTGCCTGATCGAATCTCCTTGCCGCGTCCTCAAGAACGCGAAGCTCAGGCTCGGTAAGATCCAGATAATCCGTCAGCTCCCCGGAGGGAAGGTATTTGCACACAAGCATATCGCGCCAGAATTCCAACAGTTCCTGCCAGAACACCGCAATATCCTTTGAGGAGGACGCCACGGTTCTTACAATATTAAAAATAGCTGCTGTATCACGCCTCTTTACGGCAACGGCGGCCTTATAGGATATCTCCGTACCGCTGAGACCGAGAATCTCCGTCACTCGCTCCGATGTCACATCATGTCCGCCGCTTGCACACAGCTCGAAAAGGCTGATGGCGTCGCGCATACCGCCCATTGCCTGCTTGGAGATGATCTTCGCGGCATTTTCCTCAAGGGTGATCCCCTCGAGCTCGGCGATATGGACAAGGCGAGAGGCAAGCACATCCACCTTCATGCGGCGGAAATCCATTCGCTGACACCTTGATATGATGGTTGCAGGCAGTTTATGAAGCTCCGTTGTAGCGAGAATAAAAAGGACGTGTTCGGGAGGTTCTTCCAGCGTTTTCAGCAATGCATTGAACGCACTGGTGGAAAGCATATGAACCTCGTCGATGATGTAAACGCGCTTATTCAGCGCATTGGGTGTGTAATTGACCGCCTCCCTGATATCGCGGATGTAGTCAACACCGTTGTTTGATGCGGCGTCCATTTCCAGAACATCCACGGCGCTGCCCTCATCGATGCTCTGACAGGCAAAGCATTTTCCGCAAGGGCTCCCATTCACGGGGCTGAGACAGTTGACCGCCTTTGCAAGGATCTTCGCGCAGGTGGTCTTTCCCGTTCCTCTGGGACCGCAGAACAGGTAGGCATGAGACACCTTTCCATGTTCCGCTTCATATCGGAGGACAGAGGTAACCTGCTCCTGACCGCACACATCATCAAAGCTCTGCGGACGATATTTTCTGTACAGTGCCTGATGCATGGCAGACCCCTCCCGTTTGTTTCTCGCGGAAGCACCGCAGGATAACGTTACAATACATCGAAAAATGTCATATTCCGAAAAACAAGGCAGAATAACACCCAAATCAAGGCCATACACCCGAAAGTCGAATGAGAATCCATATGCGACACCGCAGTGCACGCTCAGAACAGGCTGCCCTGCGGCGCATCGGCTAAACTGCTTAATGCTGCTTGGTTCCCCACCTGACATGGTTCACAGCCGCCGATCGCGCAGGACCCATTCGTCAACACGTCCAACTGCGGCACAGACCATACAAATCTCACCCTCGTTTCGGGATACCATCCTCGCTATAGCGGATTTCGAGTACAGGGACCCGCTGCTCCCCCGACTGGTATGACCTTGATTCACGAGTTATTCTGCATACTCGGCTATTATATCATATTATCTTCAGAAATTCAATAGAAAATTTGATTTATTCAATATTTATTTACCACTGAACATGATGAATCGTCCAAAAAATCATGTGGAGGCCGCCGAATAGGCTAACCTCCACGAAATTTTATTTTTTCACAAGCTCCGGTGCCGCTTTCCCTGCAATGCAGTCCGCTGTGATGATGACCTTTTCCACATCTTTTCTTGAAGGGATCTCAAACATAATGTCCGTCATGGTCTCCTCCAGAATGGAGCGAAGTCCGCGGGCGCCCGTATTCCGTTCGATTGCCTTTTGGGCAATGGCAGAAAGCGCCTCGGGGGTGATCTCAAGCTCCACTCCATCCATTTCAAACAGCTTTTTGTACTGCTTTACAAGGGAATTCTTCGGTTCGCCTAAAATTCTCACCAAAGCATCCGCATCCAGATTTTCAAGACCCACTATAACAGGCAGTCTGCCCACAAGTTCGGGGATGATGCCGTACTTCACAATATCATGTGCCGTTACATCCTTGAAAATGCCTTCCTTCTGCTTTTCTTCCTTCTTTTTGATGTCACCGCCGAAGCCCACGATAGACTGACCCTTGCGCTCGCCGATGATCTGATCGAGGGTATCAAAAGCACCGCCGCAGATAAACAGGATATTCTCCGTATTCACCTGAATAAACTCCTGATTGGGATGCTTTCTGCCGCCCTGGGGAGGAACATTGGAAACCGTACCCTCAAGGATCTTCAGAAGTGCCTGCTGAACACCCTCTCCCGATACGTCTCTGGTTATAGAACGATTTTCGCTTCTTCTTGAGATCTTATCGATCTCGTCGATGTAAATGATGCCTCTCTCCGCCAGCTCAATGTCGTAATCGGCAGCCTGAACGAGACGAACGAGGATATTCTCCACGTCCTCGCCCACATATCCGGCTTCCGTCAGTGTTGTGGCATCTGCAATGGCAAAGGGAACATTCAAAGTCTTTGCGAGAGTCTGGGCAAGGAAGGTTTTTCCCACACCTGTGGGGCCGATGAGGAGCACATTGGACTTCTGAATGTCCACATCCTCCACGTCCTCTGCCGTCTCCTCGCCTCTTGCCTTCGCCTTTGCACGGCGCAGTTCTGTTTTCTGCTTTGCGTCGTTGTGCATCAGGCGCTTGTAATGATTATACACCGCCACAGAAAGAGCGATCTTCGCCTTATCCTGACCGATGATATATTCATCCAGTGTTTCCTTGATCTCCATGGGGGTGGGCAGCTCACCGTCGGAGAAGTTTCCGCCGGGTTCCACCGTATCCATGTGGTCGAAGATAATATCGTTGCAGGCATCCACGCATTTATCGCAGATATACAGCCCTGTGGGAGAGGGGATGAGAAACTCGACCTGATTTTCACCTCTGCCGCAGAAGGAGCAGTTCCGTTCAATATTGATGCGTCCGCCTCGTGTATTCTGAGCCATGATAATCCCTTTCAAAAATCGGAATAGTAGTCAAAAACAAATTTGCTGTCCCAATAAAAATGCGCCCGGGGAAAGAACCGTCGCCGTCGCCTCTTACGGTCTGCGTTCGATGACCTTGTCGATGAGACCGTATTCACAAGCCTGTTCTGCGCTCATGAAGTTATCTCTTTCCGTATCGTGAGCAATGATGTCAATGGGCTTGCCTGTGTTCTTCGCCAGAATGCCGTTGAGGGTCTCCCTTGTGCGAAGAATGTGGTCGGCGTGGATCTTGATATCGGAAGCCTGACCCTGCATTCCGCCGAGGGGCTGATGGATCATGATCTCGCTGTTGGGGAGCGCCAGACGCTTTCCCTTCGCCCCCGAGGACAGAAGGAACGCACCCATGCTTGCCGCCATGCCGATGCAGATGGTGGAAACGTCGCATTTAATGAAATTCATGGTATCGTAAATTGCCATACCTGCGGTTACGGAGCCTCCGGGGCTGTTGATATACAGGCTGATATCCTTGTCGGGATCCTGCGCTTCAAGGAACAGAAGCTGCGCTACAACAAGGGATGATGTTACGTCGTTAACCTCGTCGGTCAGAAAAATGATTCTGTCGTTCAAAAGTCTGGAATAAATGTCAAAGGAACGTTCTCCTCTGCCGGTCTGCTCTACGACCATTGGAACAAGTGCCATATTATTTACCTCCATTGAATTCTCTTTCATTCGGGAAAAACGGAACGCTTCCGACAGGTGTTCACCTGAGCAAAAGCGTTCCTGAGCGATAGTCGATTTTCGATTACTTAGCCTCTTCGGGGGCAGCTTCTGTTACAACTGCCTTTTCCTTGATGAGGTCAACAGCCTTTCTTACCTTGATGTCCTCAGCGATAGCATCCTTTGCAACCAGCTCGCGAACCTTGTCGGCTTCCATGCCGTAAGCCTCCGCCAGCTTTGCGAATTCTGCTTCAATGTCCTCGTCTGTTGCTTCGATATTCTCAAGAGCAGCGATCTTCTCAAGAGCCAGTCTGGTCTTTACCTGACGCTCTGCATCGGGACGCATCTGCTTTCTCATTGCATCGAGATCAAGGCCTGTGTACTTGAAGTAGGTAGCAAGATCAAGTCCCTGCATGCGGAGCTTATTGTCGAAGTCGCGAACGAAGTTTTCGGTCTCATTCTCAAACATAGCCTCGGGGATCTCGCAAACCAGCTTTTCGTTGATGGCATTGATGAGCTGCTCATCAACCTCGGCATCTGCCTGCTTTGCGTGCTGTTCTTCGATTTTTGCCTTAACATCTGCCTTATATTCAGCGAATGTATTGAATTCGGAAACGTCGCAGGCAAAATCGTCGTCAAGTGCGGGAAGCTCATTGAACTTGATGCCGTTCAGCTTGCACTTGAATACAGCAGGCTTGCCCTTCAGGTTTTCAGCATGGTATTCTTCGGGGAATGTTACGTTTACGTCGAACTCATCGCCGATGTTCTTGCCAACGATCTGTTCCTCAAATCCGGGGATGAACTGACCGGAGCCCAGCTTCAGCTCATGGCCTTCAGCCTTGCCGCCGTCGAATGCTTCACCGTCAACGAAGCCCTCGAAGTTGATGTTGCAGATGTCGCCGTCTGCCGCTGCGCGGTCGGTGATCTCGATCATTCTGGAGTTTCTCTGCTGAACTCTTGCAATCTCAGCGTCAACTTCCTCGTCGCCTACGGGAGCCTGGGTGCGTGTTACGTTGATTCCCAGGTAATCTGCGATTTCAGCTTCGGGCTTGGTGTAGAAAACGGCAGTGAGAACAACACCGTTTTCGTCGATGCTTTCGATATCGAATTCGGGACGGCTTACAACTACCTTGTCATAGTCCTTCATTGCTTCAGTATATGCATCGGGAATGATTTCATTGATAGCATCCTCGTAGAATACTTCCTTGCCGTACATCTTTTCCACGATGGCACGGGGAGCCTTGCCCTTACGGAAGCCGGGGATGGAAATGTTCTTTGAAGCCTTCTTGAAAACCTTGTTGATCGCCGCGTCAAACACGGTGCGCTCGATCTCAATGGTCAGCTTCTGCTTATTGGTGTCGATTGTTTCGATGGACTTAACGTTCATTGGTGATATCCCTCCGAGATATTTCTATTTAAAAAATTGTATTATTGACATAACTCCCTATATTGTACATTTTTTTGCGTCAAATGTCAATACATAAGGATAAATTATTTACGAATTACGCCGCCCTCTCACATTATCTCAGCCGCATCGGGACAAAATCCAGATAGTCCGCAGAGATAATGGTCATGTCGATGCCTTCAAACTCCATGTGATAGGGGATATTGTAAACCCCGTGAATGTGGCCGTAGAAGCACCGCTTTATTTCATGCCGCTGCATGACCTCCACAAGCTCACGGCATACGAAAGTGCCGAACACGGGCGGAAAGTGGAAATACACCACAATCTCCCCGGCTCCCGTCTCACAGCAAAGGTTCTCGGCTTCCGCGAGACAAAGCTCCAGCCTGCCTGCCTCCCTTGCCACGATCTTGTCATAATCGGGGTTATTCCGCGCCTTCTGCTGAAATTTCTCCTCCACATACCAGCCCCTCGTGCCGCAGATCACCTTATCCTCCACGGCATAGGCATTGTTGTAAAGGAAGCGAATGGTGCGGATATCCCGTTCCTCAAGGAAGCGGTTCATTTTCGTCATGGTCTGCCACCAGAAGTCGTGGTTTCCCTTGCCGATGAGCTTCTTCCCCGGCAGTGAGTCGATAAATCTGAGGTCTGTTTCCGCCTCATCGAGGGTCATTGCCCAGGAGATATCCCCCGGCACCACCACCGTATCATTCTCCTCAACGACAGCGCGCCATCGGGTCTCTATCTTCTCAAAATATCCCTGCCAGCGGTGTCCGAACACATCCATGGGCTTGTCTACGGAGCCTGAAAGGTGCAGGTCAGCAATGGAATAGATTGCCATCCGTGACTCAGTCTCTGAAGGGGATCTCCGCCATCTTTGCAGGAGCAACCACTTCGGTAAAGCGAACGGGGAGAGTCAGTGTTCTCGCCAGAGGTGCGGGAATCTCGGTCTTTGTAGCAGCGGAAAGTGTGTTGAGAATTCCTTCGATATCGTCCTCATCCGCAACGGGCAGGCCGAGAGAACGGCATACGTCTGCGGAGAACTTGTAGGGGCTTGCTGTGGATGCGAGGATAATGGGTGTGTTATCCCCTGTGTCACGGCGGTACTTTTCAGCGCATCCGAAACCTACTGTGGTATGGGGGTCTGCAAGGTAGCCTCTCTCCTCGAAAGTCTTGCGAAGCGCCGCCGCTGTTTCCTCCTCGCTCATGCAGTAACCGGAGAACACCGCGCGAATCTTCGCCATCATATCCTCGGGTGCCTGATACTTGCCTTCGGTGTTGAGGGCGGTCATCAGCTCCTTTGTCACCGCTTCACCTCCGATGCGGCAGAGGAGACGCTCCAGGTTGCTGGAAATGAGAATATCCATGGAGGGAGACATGGTCTTATAAAACTCACGGGTACGGTCATACACACCTGTGTTGATGAAGTCGGTGAGTACATTATTGGCGTTGGAAGCGCAGATAAAGTGAGCGATTGGCAGACCCATTTCACGGGCGATATATGCCGCAAAAATATTGCCGAAGTTGCCTGTGGGTACGCACACGTTCACGCTGTCGCCGATTTTGATCTTTTCGCTTGCCGCAAGGTCACAGTATGCGGATACATAGTATACCACCTGAGGCACCAGTCGTCCCCAGTTGATGGAGTTTGCACTTGAGAAGAAGAAACCCTTCTCCAGTGCCTTTTCAGCGAGAGCCTTGTCGGAGAAAATCTTCTTTACACCTGTCTGAGCATCGTCAAAGTTGCCCTCAACGGCGCAGACATACACATTATTGCCTTCCTGAGTGGTCATCTGGCGCTGCTGCATCTTGCTGACGCCGTCGTTGGGATAGAACACGGTCATCTTTACGCCGTCCACGTCGCGGTATCCCTCGAGAGCCGCCTTGCCTGTATCGCCGCTTGTTGCAACCAGAATGTGCGCCAGCTTGTCCTCACCCGTCATGCGGAGAGCACGCACAAGGAGACGGGGCATGATCTGCAGTGCCATATCCTTGAAAGCGCAGGTAGGGCCGTGCCACAGCTCAAGGGAGTACATTCCGCCGCCGATGTCAACCACGGGAGCAGCCCCTCCCGGGAACTTCTCCTCGCTGTATGCGCCGTCGCAGTCTGCCTTCAGCCCTGCCTTGTCGTAATCATCGAGGAACAGGGAGAGGATGTATGCCGCGCGCTGGCTGTATGTCATGCCGCAGAGCTTTTCAATATCAGCCGCGGTAAGCTCGGGGGTTCCCTCGGGGAGATAAAGGCCTCCGTCGGGAGCAAGGCCTCTCTTGATAGCCTCCGCCGCTGTTACATATTCCTTTGCTTCAATGTCTCTTGTACTTCTGTATCTCATGTGAATACCTCTTAATATTGTATGTTTTTATTGTTCTGCCGCAGGTTTCTTTTCCTAACGGCGTTTTCGTAATGCTCTGTATGTGACGGTCTGTGGCTTGAATCAAGGTAGACCTCGATTACATCTATCCTCGGGTAGCATTCGGAAAACTCGGGATGCTGTCGCAGAAATTCCTCCGCGGTCCTCACCAGATTCTCCTGCTTTCGCCTGTCCACCGCATCCTTCGGGGCACCGTATACTTTGGTGTGCCCTTTGACTGCGTGTCGGGTCTTTACTTCCGCAAACACGAGAACCTCGCCCTTTCGTGCCACAATATCCGTCTCCCCATGACCTGCGTAAACGTTCATGCCGACGATCTCATACCCCTTTTCGCGAAGGAGATCTGCGGCAAACTGTTCACCAAGCCGTCCGACGGTCATTTTATCCATTGCTTTTCAGTTTTTCTTCCGCATCCCATGCCGCAAGCTTTTCTTTATCCCTCTCAAGGAAGGCAAGGAAGCTCTTTCTGTGGCAGGGAGACGGGCCGAGACGGTATACCGCCAATTTGTGTGCCTTTGTGGGGTAGCCCTTATGTCCGCCGATGCCGTATCCAGGGTATTTCTCCTCAAGGTCGGCGCACATTCTGTCTCTTGTCACCTTAGCAAGCACCGATGCCGCCGCAATGGACTGGGACACCGCATCTCCGTGGACAACGGAAAGGGCATTTTGCGTAAAACCCTTTGTCTGGTTGCCGTCCACAAGCACCAAATCGGGAGCGTATTCCTCCCCCAGCATCTCTATGGCGCGGCGCATGGCAAGAAGGGATGCGTTCAGAATGTTTATCTCGTCTATCTCAAGGGGAGAAGCCTCGGCGATACCGTATGCCAACGCTTTCTCGGTAATCTCACAAAACAGCTTTTCCCGTTTCTTTTCAGTCAGTTTTTTGGAGTCGTCAAGTCCCTCTATCACACAGTCGTAAGGGAGCACGCACGCCGCCGCAACAACGGGACCGCATAACGGACCTCGCCCTGCTTCGTCAACGCCGCAAACCACACGGTATCCCTTCTCAAGGAAGGAAGCATCAAAACCGTAATCAAGCATGACCACCCTCCTCGTTTTCGGGAGAGTCCGTCTCCCCTTCCCCGGTTTTTGCCGCAGGCTCCCTTTTCGCCTTTGCTTCGGGAAGCTCAAGGGTTATTCTGCCTATCTTCGCGCCGCGGAACTCGTCAAGGACGATGATCGCCGCACGCTCCGTATTCAGCTCACCCCCCGAGAGGAGGAAGCCGCGTTTCCTCGCCACTTCACAAAGGAGCTCGTGGGGCTGCATATCGCAAAGTCTGCCGCCGTCGTTATTCAGCTTATATCGAGCGATAAACATATCGGGAGCCACATCCATAAGCCGTCGGCAGAGGATGCCTGCCAGTGTTTCGATATCCACCACCGCATCCTTTATGGCGCCCGTCACGGCGAGGTTTTCACCCGTGAGTCTGTCGTCAAATTTCGGCCAGAGCACACCGGGCATATCGAGAAGATCGATGCCGACGGATGTTGTGACCCACTGCTTCGTCATGGTAACACCGGGTCTGTCCTCAACTCGTGCCTTTTTTCCGCCGCCCAGCTTATTCACAAGGGAGGACTTTCCCACATTGGGGATTCCCACCATCATGGCGCGGATCTTTCTGCCACTCATGCCCTTGTCCTCATATCGCTGCAGTTTTTCCGCAAGGATCTTTCTCACCGCCGGGTAGATCTGCTTTATTCCCTCACCCGTGATGCAGTCGATGGCAAGTGCCATACCACCGTAGGAAGATATCCACTTTGCGGTGGCAGCAGGGTCGGCAAGGGAGCATTTGTTAAGGAGAGTAAGGGTGGGCTTGCCCTCCGTCAGTCGCTTTATTTCGGGGTTCTTGGAGCTTCGGGGAATCCTTGCATCCAGAAGCTCAATGACAATATCAACATTGCCGAGGTTTTCCGTAATAAGGCGGCGCGTTTTCGCCATATGCCCCGGAAACCACTGTATTGTTTGTGACGGCATTCTGTCACCTCATTCTTCATAGGGGTTTTTGAATATTTCCAATCTGTTGAAGGGGAAAATTCTCGCATAAGCCTTGCCAACCACACATCTCTCGTCCACGGTACCGATTTCCGACTGGCGGCTGTCCGCGGAATTGTGGCGGTTGTCGCCGAGGACAAAGATCTCACCCTCGGGTACGGTAATGGGAAAATCATAATCCGCTTCAAGGTATCGGGAGGGGTCAAGATAGCGGTAGGGCTCCTCCACCACCTCTCCGTCAACGGTCAGCGTCCATGTGGTAAAGTCAATATCCACGGTCTGCCCCTCGGTGGCGATGACACGCTTGACGATGGGCTCGCTGTACGGGTACGCTGTTTTATCGTGGATGACTACGATATCCCCTCTTTCAGGGGTGTAGAGAAGGTCGCTTACCACAAGGTACTCCCCATCGGCAAGGGTCATATCCATGGAATGTCCGTCCACGATATTGAGTCTCGCCGCAAAAGCAAAGAGCAGCATAACACAGATGGTGACGAGCCCCAGCATTTCGCAGATGTCGTAGATCTCGCCGAGGATATTCCTTTCGGTCGGCTTCCCTTCCTCGGGTTTCATATCAACTTCGGGTTTGTTTTCCATATTTCTGTCAGCCCTTTACTATCATTTCATCAAGGAGTGTGCTTCCCTCAGGGATGTAGTCGTTCATGGCTGTGCATTCGTCCTCTGTGTAACGGGGAGCGCCCTTGACCTCGTTTTCGGAATCGTAAATAAAGAAGGGGACGGGGTCGGAGGAGTGTGTGCGGATCTCACAGGGAGTGGGGTGATCGGGCAGAACGAGGATCTTGAAAGGCTCGCCGCAATTCAGAAGGTATTCGTATACGGGCTTGAGAATGAGGCTGTCGATCTTCTCGATAGCGGCAGTTTTTACATCATACTCCCCTCTGTGGCCGCACTCGTCGGGTCCTTCCACATGGACATAGATAAAATTGCAGCCGTCGCGGAAAGCGTTGATGGCAGCTTCAGCCTTGCCCTCGTAGTTGGTATGGTATGTGCCTGTTGCACCCTCCACATCGATAACGCGGCTCTTTGCGCAGAAGCCAACGCCCTTGATCAGGTCAACAGCGGAGATGATAGCAGATGTTACGCCCCATTTTTCATCAAAACAGGGGAGAGAGGGCTTTCTTCCGGGAGACCAGAGCCAGGGGGAGTTTGCAGGGCGCAGTCCCTTTGCTCGTCTCGCCTCATTGACGGGATGATGATTGAGCACATCGAAGCCCTTCTTCATAAATTCAAGAAATTCGGCACCGCCGTTGTCCTCCTTCGGCAGGTATTCGCCGATGCGCTTGCCGAGATGGTCGTGGGGACGGCTGAAATCGTATGTGGGAGAAGCGTTCTTCCAAACGAGGCAGTGGCGGTAGCTGATACCTGTGTGAAGCATACGTCCCTCCATGGGAAGTGCGGCATTCAGCGCCTTTACCAGCTCGTCTGCCTCCGCTGTGGAGATCTCGTCCGCGCTGTGGTCGATGATGGTTCTGTCCTCGTAAGCCACGCCCTCCTCGTCGGAGAGAGTCACAAGGTTACAGCGGATGGCTGTGTCATCCTCGGCAAGCTCAAGGCCGATGCTTGCAGCTTCCAGGGGAGAGCGACCCTTGGAATACTCACGGGGGTCATAGGAGAGGATGGCAAGGTTAGCGGTATCGCTTTCGGGAACCATGCCCTTGGGCACATTGAGAACCGTACCGCATCTGGATTTTTGGCAAAGGGAGTCCATCATGGGCTTATTTGCCGCCTCCATGGGTGTTCTGCCGCCCAGCACATCAGATTTTCTGTCCGCCATTCCGTCGGGGATCAAAACGAAGTATTTCATAAGCTGTTCCTCTGTTTATCATTCAGCTCCGTTCCCATGTCGGGGGAGTTGTATTATTGATAATAATGTATAGTAACAAAAAATTCAGCACAAAGGGACTCTTTCCCCTTGTACCAATAATATACAACAATTTTTTGAAATAATCAAGTGATATATGAAATAAACAGGAAGATTCGGCGGATAAACGGATGGGGGAGGTTTTGGAAAGGGATTTTATAGGCAGAATGACAGGGGATTGGCTTTTTAGTTTGTGTGGGGGGAATCCCACAAGCGATTCCCTCTCCACAATCCCACAAAAAAATTTATCGTATAACATTGCAAAATCATTCTTTCTGTTGTATAATAGTATAGATAGACTAAAATGACGAATTTTTTACACAAAATCTGTCGGATATTTCCCCGACGGAACGAAAGGTGACAAAATGAGCAAAGACATCGGAATTGACCTGGGGACAGCCACTGTCCTGGTATACGTCAAGGGCAAGGGTATTGTGATCAAAGAGCCCTCCGTTGTTGCCATAGATAAAACTACCAACCGAATTTTGAAATACGGCAGAGAAGCCCAGCGGATGCTCGGCAGAACCCCCGGAAACATCACCGCCATCCGCCCCCTCCGCGACGGTGTCATCAGCCAGTATGAAGTGACACAGCAGATGATCCAGCACTTCATCAAAAAAGCCTGCGGCGGATTTTCCATCATCAAGCCCCGTGTCGTTATCTGTGTCCCCAGCGGAATCACGGAGGTTGAGGAGCGCGCTGTTGTTGATGCCGCCACCCAGGCAGGCGCCAGACGGACTTACCTCATCGAAGAACCCGTCGCCGCCGCCATCGGTGCAGGAATCGACATATCGGGGCCCGTCGGTCACATGGTTGTTGATATCGGCGGCGGAACAACAGACATTGCGGTGCTCTCCCTCGGCGGTGTTGTTGTTGCCGAATCCATCAAAGTGGCAGGAGACAAATTCGACGAAGCCATCATCCGCTATGTGCGCAGAAAACACAATGTTCTCATAGGCGAACGAACCGCCGAGGAAATAAAAATCCGCATCGGCTCCGTCTGGCCAAACGATGCTCCCCGTACCGTCAATGTAAAGGGGCGCTGTCTGGTGCAGGGGCTCCCCAGAATGGTGCAGATCAGTTCCCACGAGATTCCCGATGCGCTGGAAGAACCCATCACTCAGGTCATTGACGCGGTCTGCTCCGTAATCGAGCGAATCCCTCCCGAACTTGTGGGCGATATTCTGAACAACGGCATCGTCATGACAGGCGGCGGAAGCCTCCTCGTTGGCCTTGACCGACTCATCACCTACGCCACGGGAATCAGAACCCGAGTGGCAGAGAAAGCAGTCTCCTGCGTTGCCATCGGCACGGGACGAAGCCTCGACAACATTTCAAGAATCCCCGAGGGCTCCATCAATCTCTCAAGACAGCGCGAAATGCAGTTCTGAAACACAAAGCAATAAAAACGGATGCAGTACACCTCATTTGATGTACCGCATCCTTCTTTTTTCATAGATTTATTCTTATTGTTCCGTCCGTTCGGTCTGCTCCGCCGTGGCTGTCTTTACCGCATGACCTCCCGTGAGGACAAACACATACGGGATTTCCGCTGATGCCAACTCAGACATAAGCTCTCCCGGAACACTGCCGTCATCGCTTCGGAAAACAACGGCATAGCTTTCGACCTCTTCCTCATCAAGGGTTTCGAGGAGCCCTTCGCCAACACCTTCCCAACTGCCGTCGCAAGAGGTGTAGTCCCACACGGCAGCCTCGCTCAGCAAGACCATGTCACCGTCCGAAAGCCGCCGCATATGATACTCCGCAGCAAGATCAAGCACATCATTCTCCGACGAAAAATCACATTCCGCAAGCATACGGAACAGCATATGGTCACGAACACTGCAAATCATTTCCGCGGATACTTTGCCTATCCCCCGCACCTCGCACAGTTCCTTCTCATCCGCCGCCAAAACACCGGCGAGGGAGCCGAATCTGTCAATCAGCGCATGACCGATGGGGTTGGTATCGATACGCGGAATAGAATCAAACAGCAAAAGCTCCAGAATCACATGAGGCTCAAAGGAAGACAGCCCTTCGTTTTCATACAGCCTCCTCAATCGCCCTCGGTGGTCTTTATGCATATTCCTTTCTCCCATTTTCACACCTCCCGCCAATAAGAATTATTCCGAAACACCCACAGCGGAAAGATACATCTTTGACCATGAATAGGAATTTGCCGCCTGAATGTTGTTTACAAAAATAATATCCGACAGCCCGTAATCCTTCAAGTGTTCGTAAATATTGAAGGCAGAATAACGGACATCCACCACGATGATATTGCCGTAATGCTCGCAAAGGAAGGGCACAAAAGCGTTTCCGAAGGAGTCCTTCAACACGAGCACGTTAAAATCCTGGGGGTTCTCGGGAACGTTGATTACCGTATAGGGATTGTCTCCTGCGATAAAGGTCACATAGGTATTGTTGGATTCCGCAACCGCAGAGGCGTAATTGTATGTGGCTCCGTTTGCGCCCGTTACCGTCATGGTGTGGGGCTTCCTTGAAACGAATACCTCGATCTCATCGGTAAAGCTCTTGACCCGTTCATCCTGGGTGTACATATACATACTTCCGCTGTAAGAATCGTTGCGGATCGTAAAGTCAAAATCACTGAGAGGAGTGGGGGTAAGACCCACGGACTCGGCAAAGGCGGTGTACGCATAGTATGCTCCGCGCTGGGTCCAGTGGTGGTCACTCTTGAAATACAGGTATTCATCCCTGTGCTCATAAATGGGCGTATAGGCATCCACAAAGTTGACGCCGGAGGGCATAAGTGCCGCCATGTCGTCAAGGATCACCCTCTGATCGGCAATGGTTGACTTCACCGCCTCGTTTTCCACCACAACGGAGGATACGGGAGCCACCACAACATTCATACGCACGTCCTCGCCGAAGAGGGATTTATAATATGCCGCCGTCTTTGCGTAATACCCCGCGTTCGCCGCAGAGTAGAATGCCTGTGTATGCACCGCATCGCCGTAGATAAACATTCCGTTTGTCAGAAAGTCAGCCGCCGGCTCGTTTTGGGTCGTCGTTACCTCTTTGATGGCTGTCACCGTAATCTCGCAGGTTACGCTGAACAGGTCCTCGTATCTGCATTTCAAGGTACATGAGCCCTCGCTGAGTCCCTTCACATCGATACCGCCGCTTGGGTTGATGGCAATGGACGCTACCTCGGGATCGGAAACGCTCCATTTTACGTTCTTCGCCATAGGATCGTTGGTATCAAGATAGGCATGAACCACGGTTCCGCTTCCCACCGTCAGCTTCACGGAGCTCTTGCTCAGGGTCAGTCCATTGATGTAATATTCCGTTTCAGCAGGTTCTGTCTCCGCAGATTCCGTTTCGGCTGACTCCGTTTCGGCAGATTCCGTCTCGACAGGCTCTGTTTCGGCAGGCTCTGTCTCGGCTGACTCCGTTTCGACAGGCTCTGTCTCCGTAGGTTCCGTTTCAACAGGTTCCGTTTCGGGCTTGTTCAGATTTTCAAATGCCTTATCCAAAAGATCCTCAGCCCCCGAAGCGAGGGTTTCCTCCGTTTTTCCCGACCCGTCAAGAAGAACGAAAGAATCCTCTCCGCCCAATTTGTAGTCAATCCCTTTCAAGGTATCCATTTTCTTTGAAAGGGACACAAGTCGGTCTCTACAAAGAAAGGTATCGGAAACGAAAGCGGAAAGCCCCTTGAAATAGGAGCCGTCCTTCAGAGAATCTGCCGTAAACTCGGGCACCTCGGCAAGCTCCCTGTTTTCCATTTCGGAAACGGTGGGACGGTCGGGCTGAGCCAGATTGGCAACGGCAATTCCGCCCACCACTGCCCCCACAACAGCCAGGGACACGATATCTATAATTTTCTTTTTCAATGTAAACACCTCACAGGGGGATATCAGAATCGGAAATAAAGGAACGCGCTGTATGTATTGCCGCAAAGGCGCACTGTTGCCGCCAGAATCACAAGAAGTGCCGCCGTCGTCTTGACAATGCGCTGTACCCCATAGGAAAGATGCAGTTTCTCCGTCAGCCGTTTTGCAAGGAAAGGAACCACGGGAACGGCAAAAATGCAGGCTGCGGCAAGGAGGAATATGTTGTCGAGAATAACGGAGTTTGTAACGATATCCGTCCATCCGGATGCCCCCATACCGAACATAATGCCGAGGTTGCGGAAAAGATCTTTATCAAAATAGAAAACAGCAAAACCGAATACGGTGATAAAGATCACATAAAGCTTCGATACAGCAAAGGATAACGCCACGGGCATCCTTTCAAGGAATGAAAGCAGCCTATGCTTTTCAAGAAGCAGCAGAAATGCGTAATACAGTCCCCACAGAATGAAATTCCAGCTTGCGCCGTGCCACATACCCGTGAGAAACCACACCACAAGAATGTTTCTCGTCTGGTCATGACGGTTGCCTCCGAGGGGAATATACACATAATCCCTGAAAAACGTACCGAGGGAGATATGCCATCTCCGCCAGAACTCGGTGGCACTGCCCGAGATCAGGGGATAATTGAAGTTTTCGTTAAAGCGGAAGCCGAAGATGCGGCCGAGACCTATTGCCATATCGGAATAACCGGAGAAGTCGAAGTAAAGCTGAAGGGTGAAGAACACCGCCCCCATCCATCTCGCCGTCACCGTAGCCTCAGACAGCCCCATAAGGGTCTTTACCACTCCGTCGCAGTTATCGGCAATCAGCACCTTTTTCGCCAAACCCACGGAGAAACGGTATATGCCTTCATTGATATCTTCAATGTTCACACGGCGGTTATCAAGCTGCGCCTCAATGTCCTTATAGCGGACAATAGGCCCTGCGATCAGCTGAGGGAAGAAGGAAACATACAGAAGAAGCTTTGGAAAGTTCTTCTGCACATCGGTGTCTCCTCGGTATACGTCAATGACATAGGACATGGTCTGAAAGGTAAAAAAGCTGATACCGATGGGCAGGGCAAGGCTCACCTCGGGGAGCTTGAAGCTGAAGATAAAATTAAAGCTCTCCGTAAAGAATCCGAGGTATTTGAAAACCCCGAGGATTCCGAGATTGAATATGACCGCGAGGACAAGCCACAATTTCCGGAATCGCTGTTCCCTGACTTTTGCAATAAGCAGACCGAATATGTAATCCGCTGCCACCATGCCAAGCATGAGGAACACATAAACAGGCTCCCCCCATGCATAAAAGAGGAGGGAGAACGCCGTAAGGACGCCCCGTCTCACCCCATTGAAGGGGGTAACAAAGTAAAGGAGCGCCAGTGCAGGCAGAAAAATATACAGAAATAACAGGTCTGAAAAAACCATAGGGATAATTGCCTTTCTTCGTGAGCCCTACTGCTCGTTTTTTTGTTCGCCCATGGCAAGAAGCCGCAGGGCATCGTAAATTCCGCCGAGAGGGATAAACTCTGTTCCATCCTCCGCGAGCAGCTCCGCATTTTTCACGGCGGCGAGGGAGCGCCCGGGCAATGCGATCTTTGTGAAGCCCAGACGATGCGCCTCGTTGACGCGCTGTTCGATATTGGAAACCGAACGGAATTCTCCCGAAAGCCCGAGTTCACCGAACGCGATCACATCGGGAGGAACGGGGACATCGCGCAGGGAGGAGATCAGCGCAAGGCAGGCGGCGGCATCTGCGGCAGTATCGTCAAGCCTCAGACCGCCGATCACGTTCATATACACATCGCAGGCGGAAAACTTCAGCCCCAGCCTTTTTTCAAGCACGGCAAGGAGCATATACATACGGTTATATTCAACACCGTTTGCCGTCCGTCTGGGTGAGGGGAACGAAGTAGGTGTGACAAGCGCCTGTATCTCCGCGATAATGGGGCGGCTTCCCTCCATGGTGCACACCGCACAGCTTCCGCTGACACCGACAGGTCTGCCCTCAAGGAGCATAGCGGAGGGATTCGGCACCTCGCGAAGTCCGTCCTCCGTCATTTCAAACACACCGATCTCGTTGGTGCTGCCGTATCGGTTCTTGATGGCACGCACGATCCTGTGGGACTGCCGTCTGTCTCCCTCAAAATACAGCACCGCATCCACCATATGCTCAAGCACCTTCGGGCCTGCAATGCCGCCTTCTTTATTCACATGACCCACGATAATCACCGATGCGCTGTCATATTTTGCAAGCTCGATGATAGCCTGGGAGCACTCCCTTACCTGGGAAACGCTTCCCTGAGTTGAAGGGCAGTTTTCGCTGTACATAGTCTGGATGGAATCGATGATCACGATATCGGGCTTGACCTTGTTGTATTCCTCCACGATATGACTGAGGCAGGTGGCGGTAAGCACATAAAGATTCTCCGCATCCGCACCCAGCCTGTCCGCGCGCATCTTCAGCTGTCCCTTCGATTCCTCGCCCGAGACATAGAGAATGGTCTCCCTCTCCCCGAGGATGCCGCAAAGCTGCATGAGAAGTGTGGATTTGCCGATACCCGGCTCACCCGAGAGGAGAACGGCAGAACCTGTCACAAGTCCGCCGCCCAGCACTCTGTCAAGCTCTCCGATGTTGGTAGAGATGCGCATATATTCAGGAGGCGAAAAGTCGCGGAATTTCACCGCTTCATCCCGTTCACGTTCGGAAAACACCTGTCGTTTTGCCTCCGCCGCCGCTGTTCTTCCCGAGAGAGGCTTCGGCGACGGTGCGGCATAGGTTTCCTCCGAAAAGGTGTTCCATGCACCGCATTCGGGGCATCTGCCAAGCCATTTAGCGCTCTGATAATCGCATTCGGAGCACACGAAAATCTTTTTTGCCTTCATTATACATCAACCTTGATTTCTATCTTTGGTATATCTTTTATATTATATCATACTGACGGCAAAGAAACAAGAAAAGTTGCGCATTTTTTTGTTTTTTGTCGAAAATTTTTCGGGAATAAAAAAGAAGCCCGGAAGGACTTCGATTTTATTGCAGAGGTGCCGATTGGATACTCGCAAAAAATCCAACTGTAAATTTTTTTATTCAGAACATTCTTCATACAGTTCATCAAAAAACCATCGCATCGGATTGTCAAATATATACCGCAAATGCTTTCTGTAATTTTCACGGCCACAAATAATATGGTCAAAAAAACTTCTTTGCCATATATTACAGCCGTATTCCTTGTTGCAAAAGCGTTTGAATGTTGAAACAAACCGCGAAACTGCCGAATGCTGCTTCACCGTAGGGGGCGACGTCCTCGACGCCCCGTTACCGCATGGCTCCGACAAGTCATCCTCTGATTTCACAAACAGCAATATATGAATATGATTTGGCATAATCACATAACTGTCCACACAAAGCCACTCATAGAATTCATTTATACTATTTATGTATTTATCGGCAATTATTCCATATTGCGACAAACACACCTGCACACCGTTCAATTGAGAGTGCTTCGGGGCGTCGGGGACGTCGCCCCCTACAAGAACACGTGACAATATCTGACGCCTGTTTTCCGTACATATCGTCAAAAAATATGCTCCCGATGAACTGTAATCAAAATTCTTTAACCTTGTCGGTTTTCTTTTCGGCAATTCGTTTTCCATTACTATTCACCATATTGTTCAACATGAAGCCCACTTAAAGCCGAGTGGATTATGCATGGGTTCCCCTTCCGCCTCACATGGTCAGGTCACAGAATTCCGCGCCCACATATGCCGCCAGCTCCTCCGGGTTTACCTTCATCTGCATCCCTCTCACCCCTGCGCTGACATAAATTCCGTCGAAGAGAACTGCGGTCTCGTCCATGTAGGTGGGGTACTTCTTCTTCATCCCCACGGGGGAGCAGCCGCCGCGGATATACCCCGTTACGCCGAGGATCTCCTTCACGCCGATCATTTCCACCTTTTTGTTTTTCGACACGGCGGCACATTTCTTCAAGTCCAGCTCCGCCGCCACGGGAATAACGAACACGTTGATTCCGTTTTTGTCGCCGCGGCATACCAAGGTTTTGAATACCGTGTCGGGGTCGGCACCGATCACCTCCGCCACATGGACTCCCGAGAGATCGCTCTCGTCCACGGTGTATTCCGTAACCTCCGTTGTGATCCCTGCCACCTCAAGGAGACGGAGTGCGTTTGTTTTTACCATACAGAGACCATTCCTTTCAAAAGATTCTGTCCGTCAAAGGGATCTCTTCCACATGGACGGAGAGAAGGCAATGAGCATTGGGTACAGTTCCAGACGGCCTGCCAGCATATCAAAGGACAGAACCAGTTTGGCAAAGTCGGAGAAGCCCGAGAAATTTCCCGTAGCCCCCACCTCGGAAAGACCGGGACCGATGTTGTTGAGACAGGCTGTCACCGCGGTAAATGTGGTAGTGGGATCCTTCCCATCAAAGGAAATGAGAAGTGTGGACAGAGCCATAATAATCATGTAGATACCGAAATATGAGCTGACCCCCGTTACCACGCTGTGATCCACGGGCTCGCCGTCACAGCGGACCGCACGAACCTCCCTGGGGTTGATCTGGTAACGCAGTTCCTTCACTGCCGTTTTGAGCAGAATGATCACACGGGAAACCTTCAATCCGCCTCCCGTTGAGCCAGCGCAGGCACCGATAAACATAAGCAAAACAAGCACCGTTTTTGACAATGTGGGCCAAAGCTCGTAATCCGCGGTGACAAATCCCGTGGTGGTGATGATGGATGCCACCTGAAAAAATGCATACCGCAAAGCCTCGCCGACGGAATCGCAGAGGGAAGCGATATTGACGGTAATCACACCCACTGCAGCCGCAATGATGCCGAAGTACCACTTGATCTCCTCGCTTTTCAAAAACTTCAGCAGATTTCCCGTGAGAAGAAAATAGTAAACGTTGAAATTTACACCGAAAAGTATCATGAAAATGCCGATCACATAATCAAAATAGGCACTATCGTAAAATCCGATACTGGCATTTTTGATACCGAAGCCTCCTGTTCCCGCCGTTCCGAAGGAATTTACAATGCTGTCAAAGAGGGGCATACCGCCGGCGAGGAGAAGGACGATCTCACAAAGGGTCATGACAGTGTATATACCGTAGAGGATCCTTGAATTTCTGCTCAGTTTGGAAACCAGCTTGCCGAAGGTGGGGCCGGGAGACTCTGCCCTCAGCAAATGAACTGCGGAATCCCGTTCATCATCATTTCCCCGTGAGCTGGGGAGGACGGCAATGGCAAGGGCAAGTACCCCCATACCGCCTACCCAATGGGTAAAGCTTCGCCAGAACAGCAGAGACCTTGCCAGAGATTCCACATCGGTGAGAATGGTGGAACCGGTGGTGGTGAACCCCGAAACCGTCTCAAAAAAAGCATCCACAAAGGAAGGAATACAGCCGTCAAGCATAAAAGGAAGCGCTCCGAATACCGAAAAAGCGATCCACATGAAAGCAACCGTTACAAATCCCTCTTTTGCATAGGATTTATGTCTCTTTGGCTTGAATCTGAGGCACAGGGCACCTGCCGCAAACATAAGAAAGCCGGGAATAAGAAAACAGAATGCCCGTCCCTCTCTGAAAATCAGGGAAACCAGCGCCGGAGCAAGAAACAACGCAGCTGCCATAACCATCAGTTTTCCCAAACTATATACAATGATCCGTTTATTCAAAACACACCATCTCCACTTCAAAAAAGGTATTTACGCCAATATTTCGTCAAGATCCATGAAATAGCGGTTGGCGGTTACAACGATGACACTGTCCTCCGCTTCGATGCAGTCTCTGCCTGAGGGGATGATTACCTTCCCCCCTCGAATGATTCCGGCAATGAGCAGATTTGGCTTGAGCTGAAGATGGAACAGCGGCACATCCAGCACTCGGCTTCCCTCCCTTGCCACAAACTCTATGGCTTCAACCTGTCCGTCAAGGAGCTTATAGAGGGTTGAAATACTGCTTCCCCCGGAGTTCTGCACCGCGCGCACATATTGAGTAATCATATCCGCGGTCAGCATCTTAGGTGAGATGAGACTGTCAAGTCCCACACTTTCCGTCATCTGCTTCAGAGTGGGCTTGTTGATCTTTGTAATGACCTTTGCCGCCCCCTGCTGCTTTGCATACATGGAAAGAATAATGTTCTCCTCATCCACTCCCGTCAGGGCAACAAACGCATCCGCGGTGCTGAGCCCTTCGCTTATAAGAATGTCCTGATCGGTTCCGTCCGCGCAGATGATCTTTGCTTTCGGGAAGGCACTGCTCAGCTCGAGGCATCGGTCATGATCCATCTCAATGATCTTTACGGAAATACCCGAATCAAGGAGCTGCTTCGTCAGGTAATAGGCGATCCTTCCGCCTCCCACCAGCATAACATTGCGTATCTTCTGATTATACATCCCAAGCTCTTTGAAGAAGGAGGCGAGATCGGCATGAGGCGCTGTTACATGAATCTTGTCTCCTGCCTTCAGCTCAAAGTCACCGCCCGGGATGATAACGTCATTATCACGGTTTACCGCGCATATCAAAAGCTTTGACTTGAAAATGGAAGGAAGCATACTCAGTTTCAGACCGCAAAGCCTGCTCTCCGCCTCTACCTTGATCTCGGCAAGGTCGATTCGCCCCTTTGCAAAGGAGTCCACTCGGATCGCGGAGGGCATTCTCACGATTCGGGAGATCTCCCCTGCCGCGTAAAGCTCGGGATTCACCATAGCGGAAAGCCCCAGCTTGTCTCTCATGAAAGGAAGCTGCCCCGTCAGATTGGGGTCGCGGACACGGGCAATGCATCGATGTGTCCCCATTCGGCTGGCGATGACACAGGAGAGAATATTCAGCTCGTCAAGGGAGGATGTGGCGATCAAAAGATCCGCACGCTCAGCCCCCGCTTCTCTCAAATCTCCGCAGCATACGCCGGAACCTTGAATCCCGAGAATATCGTATTCCGTAGAGACATACTCGATCACATCACCGTCGGGGTCCACAATGGCAATGTCGTGATCTTCCGCACGAAGAGATTCTGCAAGAGTCACGCCTACTTTTCCGCCGCCCACAATGATTATTTTCATATATACCTCAATTTTTGTTTACTGGAATGGACACAGTATAGCACATTTGACCGAAAATATCCACAGTTAATCAGAAAACAATAAAAAATTGTCAAACTGCATGAATAAAGCCCCTTCTGTTCGTTCATCCTAACCAAAGAGCATACCTGCTTTATACGTTTTTCAACCTATTTATAGTATGAGGAGAGTACATATGAAAATTATCGCTTCCCTTGCCGCATCCCTTCTGCTTACCGCCGTTCTGCTTTCTTTTCTCCCCGTTCACGGAGAAGAGATCGTCTATGAAAACACAATCCGCCTCCATGTTCTCGCAGAGTCCGATTCCCCGGAGGAGCAGGCACTGAAACTGAAGGTTCGTGATGCGGTTCTTGCCCATATTTCCCCCCTCCTTGAGGACTGCACCGATCACCTCGAAGCCTGCCGACTGCTTGAGGAGGAATGCGAACGCATAAAAGCCACAGCGGAGGAAACAATAAAAGCAAACGGATATGCCCATACCGCCTCCGCAGAGCTGGTGTGGGAAGAATATCCCACCCGTGTTTACGAAGATGTTTCCCTTCCCTCGGGACAGTATACCTCCTTGAAGATCATCATCGGAAAAGGGGCGGGAAAAAACTGGTGGTGCGTTTTGTTCCCGTCCATCTGCAATTCTTTCTCCATAGTGAAAGAAGCGGAAAAGGATGAAGGGACAGCCGAAGCAGATTATATTGCCGCAGGCTTTACACCGGAGCAGTACCGCATGATCCAAAAAGATTCTTCCGCCGCATACAAAGTTCGGTTCAAGATCCTCGAAATGCTTTCCGATATTCTGGGATTTGAATATTAAAAGAATAAAGCACAGCGGAAAAAACGGGTGAAAAAACGCAAAAAAACCAACATGAAAAAAACAGGAATATTTTGAAAAAAGGTGTTGACAAAAGAATCCTTTTATGATATAATATCATCGTGTTCGGCACAGAACACAGAAAGTTATTAAAAAGTTCATCTTTTGATAACAAATGGCGGAATAGCTCAGCTGGCTAGAGCAATCGGTTCATACCCGATAGGTCGTGGGTTCAAGTCCAACTTCCGCTACCAACACGATTTTACCAAAGTTACTCGGCCCGATGGTCAAGCGGCTAAGACACCGCCCTTTCACGGCAGTAACGGGGGTTCGATTCCCCCTCGGGTCACCAAACTTTGGTAAATCGTGTTTTAAGGCCCGATGGTCAAGCGGCTAAGACACCGCCCTTTCACGGCAGTAACGGGGGTTCGATTCCCCCTCGGGTCATAAAAAACAACTCTCATGTCAAAGACATGGGAGTTGTTTTTTATTTCAAGTGGGGCTTGAGATACCCCCGGAGCTGTTTCCGAAGGAAATTGCGACCGGGTTCGATTCCCCCTCGGGTCATAAAAACAACTCTCATGTCAAAGACATGGGAGTTGTTTTTTTATTTCAAGTGGGGCTTGAGATACCCCCGGAGCTATTTCCGAAGGAAATTGCGACAGGGTTCGATTCCACCTCGGGGCATAAAAGCAACTCTCATGTCAAAGACATGGGAGTTATTTTTTTATTTCAAGTGGGGCTTGAGATACCCCCGGAGCTGTTTCCGAAGGAAATTGCGACCGGGTTCGATTCCCCCTCGGGTCATAAAAAAGTCCCACTGTCCCATTATGGGATGGGGATGTATTTGTCGAATACTTGATTTTCAGCCAAATTTTCTTTTCCGCCCGTATCTCTTGACATTTGCATATCAGCATGATATAATGATAACCACATAGGTGTACACACCTTCTACCATTTTTCAAACGGAGGTATATTGTGGACGGCGGAGACAGTACAGGCTGCAACGGGCGATGTTCCGTGAGGCTTTTTGTTTCAAGGGAGCACGCAAGGCTCAAGTCGTATCTGGAACGGTTTCCGGGATACTCATTCCCCATTGCGGGACATAATATGTTGACCTGATCGGCATCATAAAATTCAATTTTGCTTTTTCACATATTGCGGATATCTGCCGCAAAATACATTATATAAGGAAAGTTTTATTTTATGGGTATCTGGGGACAACTGTTACTGCAGCTTATACTTATACTACTGAACGCGATATTTGCCTGCGCGGAGATCGCCGTAATTTCAGTCAGTGATGCAAAACTGGCAAAACTGGAAGAACAGGGCGACAAAAGGGCAAAAAAACTAAAAAAACTTAAAGACAAACCCGAAAAATTCCTTTCGACAATCCAGGTAGCGATCACCCTCTCCGGATTCCTCGGAAGTGCGTTCGCTGCGGATAATTTCTCGGGGCTTATTGTGGATGCTGTTCTCTCTGCGGGAATCAAGCTCAATGCGGCAATGGTGGAAACCATATCTGTCGTACTTATCACGCTGGTTCTCTCTTACTGCACCCTCATTCTCGGCGAACTTGTTCCGAAGAGACTGGCTATGCGCAAAAGCGAAAAGCTTGCTCTCGCTATGTCGGGTATGCTGTGCGGCGTTGCCAAACTGTTCACACCTATTGTATGGCTCCTTTCCGTGTCAACAAACGGTATTCTCCGTCTCCTCGGCATTGACCCCAACGAAACAGAGGACGATGTGAGCGAGGAAGAGATCCGCCTCATGGTGGATGAGGGAAGCCAGAAGGGTATCATCGACGAGCAGGAGCAGGAGCTCATTGAGAACGTGTTCGAGTTCGACGACCTGACCGTCAGCGACTTTGCTACACATCGAACAGACATCACTCCCCTTTGGATGGAGGACGGCATCGAGGAATGGGAAAAGATCATTCATGAAACCCGTCACCTCATGTACCCCGTCTGCGGCGAGACCATTGACGAGGTTGTGGGTGTACTGAATATCAAAGACTTCTTCCGACTCCGCAGCGCGGATAAGGAAACCATCGTAAAAGAGGCGGTCAAGCAGGCTTACTTCGTTCCCGAAGGAATCCATGCTGACGTCCTGTTCAAGCAGATGAAGGACACAAAGCAGCATTTTGCCGTTGTTCTTGACGAATACGGCGGACTGATGGGCATCGTTACCATGAACGACATCCTCCAGCAGCTTGTGGGCGACATTGCGGACATGGAAGCCGCCGAGCACGAAGAACCCGATATGGAAAAAATCGACGAGAATACATGGGTGATCCGCGGCATCTCCCCCCTTGAAGAAGTGGCGGAGGAGCTGGGAATCGAAATGCCCACGGACAAGTATGACACCATGGGCGGATATGTGTTCTCCAACTACGGTATCGTTCCCGAGGACGGTACGGAATTCGAGCTTGAGCTTGAACCGCTTCACATCAAGGTAACGGAAATCAAGGATCATCGCATCGAAAGGATGACCGTTGTGCTCACTCTCCCCGAGTCCGAGGAGGAGGATGACGATGATGACGAGGACGAACGGGACCGTGACAGAAAAAAGGATAAAAAATCCGACGACAAAGACTGACGCAAATCAAATAAAACAAAGCGCTTTCGGTTAAACTAAAACCAAAGCGCTTTTTTCATTCTCGGAGGCATTTTCATGTGCACTGCCCTATCCATCACCACCGGAGACCATTATTTCGGCCGCACACTGGACTATGAGACATCCTTCGGCGAAAGAGTAACCGTAACGCCGCGGAATTACCCCTTCCCTTTCCGCCACACGGAGACCGCTGAACACCATTACGCCATGATCGGCATGACTGCAGGTGAGAAGATCTCCTGCGGCTTCCCCCTTTACTACGACGGGGTAAACGAAAAGGGGCTCGGTATAGCCGGGCTTAATTTTGTGGGAAACGCGGTGTATCGTGATGCGGCGCCCACAAAGACAAACCTATGCCATTTTGAATTTATCCCGTGGATCCTGGGCACCTGTGCATCGGTGAGGGAGGTGCTGGATGCTGTGGATGAGCTTAACATAACAAACACACCCCTCAGTGACACCGTTCCCCCGGCACAGCTTCACTGGCTCATTGCCGACCGTGAGGGTGCCGTGGCAGTTGAGTCTGTGGCGGATGGGCTTATGGTATACGACGATCCCGTGGGGGTGCTTACCAACAATCCTCCCTTTCCCATGCAAATGCAGGGATTGAATGACCTCATCAACCTATCCCCACGGGAGCCTGAGAACCGTTTTTCCGCGAAATACCCCCTTTCGGCTTACAGCAGGGGCATGGGCGCCATAGGTCTGCCGGGGGATGTTTCGTCGGGGTCCCGATTCCGCAAAGCCGCCTTTCTCAAGCTGAATTCCCTCTCGGGGGAGGGTGAGGCTGACTGTGTAGGACAATTTTTCCATATCCTCGGTGGGGTGGAAATGGTGCGCGGCTCCTGCATCCTTGAAAACGGTGAGCCCGACATCACCCTCTACACCTCATGCTGCAATGCGTCACGGGGAATCTACTACTACACCACCTATGGAAACCGCCAGATCACGGCGGTGGATATGCACAACGTGGATTTGGATGGAACGGAACCTGTGCATTATCCTCTGCTGACAGAGCAGAGCATTTTTAAGCAGAATTGAAAACGAGCAAAGGTGTTTAATCCTATTATCCACTGTCCGTTTTTGGGAGTTTATTTCACAATTATATTGCCGAGACCCGTACAAGCATTCCCACAATTTTCTAATGTTCGGATCATCAACTGATTGCCGTTCTTCAAGGGAACAGATATTGTCTTTGGATAATCGGAGTCCTCCACCGTATATTTGGCAACAATTACATCGTCCACCACAAAGGCAATATCGCTGGGGCCACGACTTCCGTCCACCGGGGCAATCACCATCTCGAGGGATTTGTATTTCCCTTCAAGATTGAAGAGGGCAAATGATACCCCTTCGTTCCAACCTGACAATACCAATCCGTTGGTGTATTCATCTCCAGCCATCAAAAAAGCAGTGGCATCTGCAGCGTAGTATACCCTAAGGCTACAACTATAACCACAACAGGAATCATACGGCTTGCACACATCAAGGAAATATGTTCCCGAGGAGAGTTTATTCCACATTGTCGGAGAAATTGCTTCCTGTGCCGCATTTTCTGGGCTGTCCATGGTGGAGACAGTCTCGGTGTAAACTTTCGAAATATCGTTGAGCCATGTAAGCCCTGCATCCACTTTATCGGCATCTAAACTGCAGGATGTAAGGGTAAGCATCAAAACGGAAGATGCTGCACATATTGTTTTCTTGAGAAGTGTGTTTTTCATGTTTTTAACTCCTTTGAAGTTGATGTTTTGTTCTTTACGATAACATTATACACCCTTCCCAAACAAATTCATAGGGTCAAAAAGTACATTTAGAAATCCAAAAATTACATGAGACAGCAAAAAACGATACAAAAAACCAAAAACCACCGTCCCGTTTCACTTGATTCGGGTCGGTGGTTTTCTTTGTTACGGTTCCACAAATTCAGCTGCACCTCGGAAAATTTTCCGCAAGGGAAATTCTCGGGAGTGGGGCGGATCGCTTACACCCAAAGCCGCACATTATCCCCACTCAATAAATTCAGTCTATTCGTTGGAAAAAGTCGTTTGGCTGAAAGGCTCCATCGGAGGCTTTCTGCCAATTCAAAATGGTGGGCCCCATTTTGAAAGACTTTTTCGGGAGTGGGGCGATTCGACTGCAAATCAAACTACACATTATCCCCACTCAGTTGTTTCAGTCTCTGCGGCAGTTTCCTTTCCCGACAGTTCCGGGCTGAAGGTGTTTACATAGTATGACGAGTATTTCTGTATCTCCGTCTCAAGAACGTCCATGCCGATCTGCTCCGACAGAGTGGGAAGCCCCGAGAACATATCCGTGCCCAGACCCAGTCTGCCGCCTATCACGTCAAAGCCCATGGCGGCAAGGGTGGTGGGGAACATATCAAAGGGTGTCCAAGCTCTTCCCACCTCACCTGCCATTCCCGTTTTGCCCGGTTCTTTGGCGGCATTGATGAAGCAGTTGTATACCGTTCTCTCCTCATAGGGCACCTTGCTGACCAATCGCGGATCCATTCGGGGATGGTCTCCCGAAATAACGATGACCGTGTCCTCGTACCAGTCCTGCTCCGCACACCATCCGAGGAACTGCTCCATCAGCCCGTCCTGGCAGGTGACTACATTCGCGGTCTGGTGCCAGCGCTCGGAAAGCTCCTTATAATCATCGCCGCAATACTTGCACCTGAAGCCCCCGTTGTGATGACCGTCCACCGTGAGCATGGTTAGATTGAAGGGCTCATCCCCCTCGGCAAGCTCAGTCAGTTTGGTCTTTGCAATATCAAAGAGAATGTAGTCCTCGATCCCCCAGAAGCCGTTGTGGTAGTCTGCGGCAACCACCCCGTCCTCTCTTGCGGAGTCAAGATCGTATATCTCGTGGTTTCCATGCTGTGTGTAGTATTTGTCCCTGCCGCCGAAAGCTGCATCGGAGCCGCAGAGAAACATCTGACGGTACCCCTTTTCCGAAAGGATATCTCCCAGTGTGATAAGCCCCGAGGCGAAGTATTCCTGCTTGTTCATGGCGTTGTTGCCGTTCTCACCAAGGGGGAAGGAGAAAGGTATGCCTGCGGAGGTGGCAAGAAGGGCGGCAACGGTCCAGTCCGTACCGGCAAGTGTGACAAATCCCCCGAGCCGTCCGTCCTCCTTTTCCGTGAAGGAGATATTCTCCGCGGCAAGGGAGGTGAGGTACGGTATATAGTTTTCGGGCTGCTTGCCCCCATCCTCAACGGAAGCATAGGTGGACTCCATGCTTTCAAGATAGATATAGATAAGATTCTTCGTCTCCCCATCCGATGTGACGGAAACCTCATCGGGGGAGATGTAATACTCCTCGTAGAACCCCGTCTCGCCCCGTGTCAGCTCAATATATTTCGGGATCCCCAGAGCATACACGCCGAACACCGCGGAGAAGATGAGGGATGCGCAGATAAGCAGTGCCCCGACTCGCTCAAGCCATCGGCAAGGTCTCGCGCGGTCAGGGCTTGCCAAACGGTACACAAGCACCGCTGGAACCGCATACACAATGGCGGCGGCAATGGCAGCAGGTACGGTTACGGCGATGATCTCGCGGATGGTTTCCGCCCCCGTCCCCTTCAGGGGAGAGGAGAGAACGTAAAGGAGAGTTTTAAACTCCACGCCGAAGGTATTCTTGTACCAAACGCAGACAGACAGCAGTGCCGCGGCAAAGGAAAAGATAAGTCCGAAGAAAATATAGACAATTATCTTCCACGGAAAGGTTTTTTTCGTCATTTTATTTCCGTCTCCATAAGATGATTTCATAAGAAAATTTTTATTCCGCTTTATTATACACCAAACGGCGGATTTTGTAAAGATGTGCGGTATAATAACAAAAACCGTGCATGGAGAGTGGCCTCACACACGGTTTTGTCGATATATTCCTATTACTTCTTCAGAGAATCACGGATCTCACGGAGGAGCTGGAGCTTTTCAGCGTCAAGAGCCTTCTGCTTTGCCGCTTCTTCTTCGGCAGCCTGCTTTGCCGCTTCTTCTTCCGCCTTTTTCGCCGCTTCCTCTTCCTCTGCCTTCGCCTTTTCGGCAGCGATTTCAGCAGCATGGAGCTTTTCCTTTGACTTCATCATAATGCGAAGCACCACGAAAATGGAGAGCGCGATAATGATAAAATCAATGATGAGCTGGATAAACTCACCGTAGAGAACAGCGTTTTCCGCAGTTACGATCTCTCCGGCTTCGTCAAGAACCGCTTCCTTCAGCACCCACTTCCAGTCCTTTACGTTAAGACCGCCTGTTGCAAGGCTGACGAGGGGCATGATGATGTTGTTCACCAGTCCCGTCACGATTTTGTTGAATGCGCCGCCGATCACAACCGCAACGGCAAGATCAATAATGTTTCCCTTGGAGATAAATTCCTTAAAATCCTTCCAGAATCCCTTCATGTCTGTCAATTCCTTTCATATTGTGAATAATTCGGATAAACCTGTCCATAGTATAGCACAGATTTTTCGGAAATTCAACGCTTTTGACGCAATTCAAAGAAAAAAACCTCCTATTTTTTTGTTGACAAACGATGCGTTGGGTGTTATAATATAAGATGTATAAAAAAAGACTTTGACGGGAAGAAGTACACCGAATACGGCTCAAAGAGAGTGGCAGGCGCTGGGATTGCCGCAGTACGGTTCGTTGGAAGTAGTCCCCGAGTCGCTTTTGCGAAAGGATATTTTACCCATATTCCGAGTAGTGAGAGCCGTTTCCCTCGTTACGGGAGCAACGGATTTTTCCGTGAGTGTGTGGGGAATTTCCCTGCAAATTCGGGTGGTACCGCGCGTCTGCGTCCTGTTTTATTCTTCGTAAAACAGGATTTTTTTATTTTCCCACCCCATTACCAATGTTTAATCTATTTCACATACAACGAAAAACGAAAGGAAATCCCATGAGAAAAGAATTGCCGAAAACCTATGCTCCTCAGGAATTTGAAGAGCGTATTTACAGCGCATGGTGCGAGGAAAATCTCTTCGCCCCCGATACTTCAGACCCCAAAAAGCCCAGCTACTCCATCGTTATTCCCCCGCCGAACATTACCGGTCAGCTCCACATGGGTCACGCCCTTGACAACACTCTCCAGGATATCCTCATCCGATACAAGAGAATGAAGGGCTTCTCCACACTCTGGCTCCCCGGCACCGACCACGCCTCCATCGCTACCGAAGCGAAAATCGTTGAGGCTATGCGCAAGGAAGGGCTCACAAAGGAAGACCTCGGTCGTGAAAAGTTCCTCGAGCGCGCATGGGCTTGGAAGGAGCAGTACGGCGGACGCATTATCGAACAGCTCAAAAAGATGGGATCCTCCTGCGACTGGTCAAGAGAACGCTTTACTCTGGACGAAGGCTGCAGCGAGGCTGTTCGCGAGGTATTCAAGCGCCTTTACGACAAGGGTCTCATCTATCGCGGCGAGAGAATTATCAACTGGTGTCCTCACTGCAAGACCTCCATCTCCAATGCGGAGGTTGACTACGAAGAACAGCAGGGACATTTCTGGCACATCCGTTACCCCCTCGTCGGCGGCGGCGGATATGTTGAGGTTGCAACCACCCGTCCCGAAACAATGCTGGGTGACACCGCGGTTGCCGTAAACCCCAACGACGAGCGCTACAAGGACATGATCGGCAAATATGTCGTTCTTCCTCTGGTTGGCAGACGTATTCCCATTGTTGCCGACGAGCACGCTCAGCTTGACAAGGGTACGGGCTGCGTAAAGATTACCCCGGCACACGATCCCAACGACTTCGAGGTGGGACGCCGCTGTCATCTGCCCATGGAGGTCGTTCTGACAGAGGATGCAAAGATCACCGATCAGTACCCGAAATACGCAGGCATGGACCGTTACGAAGCGAGAAAGGCGATCCTTGAGGATCTGAAAGCGGGCGGCTATCTCTGCGAGATCGAGGACCTGACCCACGAGGTCGGCACCTGCTACCGCTGCGGAACAACCATCGAGCCCATGATCAGCCTCCAGTGGTTCGTTCGCATGGTACCCCTTGCAAAGCCTGCCATTGAAGCGGTCCGCGACGGAAGGATCAAGTTCGTTCCCGAGCGTTTCGACAAAAACTACTTCCACTGGATGGAAAATTCTCAGGACTGGTGTATCTCCCGTCAGCTCTGGTGGGGTCACAGAATTCCTGCCTTCTACTGCGATGCCTGCGGCGAGACCGTGGTATCAAAGGACGACTGCACCACCTGTCCCAAGTGCGGCGGACACATGAGCCAGGATCCCGACACCCTTGACACATGGTTCTCCTCCGCCCTCTGGCCCTTCTCCACAATGGGATGGCCCCACGACACAGAGGATCTGAAGCGCTTCTACCCCACAAACACTCTTGTAACAGGTTACGATATCATCACATTCTGGGTTTCCCGTATGATCTTCTCCGCCCTTGAGTACACGGACAACATTCCCTTCGACACCGTACTCATTCACGGTCTCGTCAGAGACGCGCAGGGCAGAAAGATGTCAAAATCTCTCGGCAACGGTATCGACCCCCTTGAGATCATCGAAAAGTACGGCGCGGATGCCCTCAGATTCGCTCTCGCAACGGGCAACAGCCCCGGAAACGATATGCGCTTCTCCGATGAGAAGATCGAGGCGGCGCGCAACTTCGCAAACAAGCTGTGGAATGCGGCGCGTTTCGTTATGATGAACCTGACCATCGACGATATCAAGCTGCCCGACGCATCCGTTCTCGCTCCCGAAGATAAGTGGATCCTCACAAAGCTGCAGGCGTGCATCAAGAATGTAAGCGGCAACCTTGACAAGTTCGAGATCGGCATCGCCCTCTCCTCCATTTACGACTTTATCTGGGACATCTACTGCGACTGGTACATTGAGCTTTCCAAGCCCTCCGTTGCGGCAGGCGGCGAACGGGCAAACAACACACAGAACGTGCTTGCTTATGTACTCCGCGAGACACTGAAGCTGCTCCATCCCTTCATGCCCTTCATCACGGAGGAAATCTATCAGGGTCTCCCCGGCGAGGACGGAAGCATCATGATAAAGAACTATCCCGAGTACAACGAGGCGCTGGTATTTGAGGCTGAGACCGATTCCATGGAAAAGGTCATTGAGCTCATCAAGGCGATCCGTGCAAGACGTGCGGAAATGGGCGTTGTTCCCTCCCGCAAGGCACAGCTCTTTATCGAAACCAAGTACAAGGATGCATTCGCCGAGGCTGAGCCCTTCTTCGCAAAGCTGGCATCCGCGTCCTCTCTCACCATCGTTGACACCTGCGAGGACGAGAGCGCTGTCCGTATCATCACAGACGCGGCGACCGCATACATCCCCCTTGCCGACATGGTTGACTTTGAGGCGGAGAGAAAGCGCCTTGAGGGTGAGCTGAAAACCGTTGAGGCAGAAATCGCCCGCGCCGAAGGAAAGCTGGCAAACGAAGGCTTTATCGCCCGCGCTCCTGCCGCAGTTGTGGACGGAGAAAAAGCAAAGCTGCAGAAGTATATCGAAAAGAAAGACAGCATTATCGCGGCTATTGAAAAGCTGAAATAAAACAAAAAGAGGAATGGGAGGAGTGAGGACGCAGGTTTTCGCTCCTCCTTTGTTGATTGATATGCGAAACTACCCAACCATTACTATAACCGAAAAGGCGGAGCGCAGTGCAAAGGCAGGGCATCCGTGGGTCTACGCCGACGAGATAACGGGCGAAAAGGGGGAGATTGCCGACGGCGCCCTCGTTGACGTCTACTCAAAAAAGGAACGCTACATCGGAACGGGCTTTTTCAACAGCCACTCCAAAATCCGCGTCCGCATTATCTCCACAAATGCCAACGACCGATTCGACACCGCTTTTTACGAAAGGCGCATCCGCTACGCCCTTGATTACCGCAAAACCGTCATGGGTGAGGATTTTCACGCCTGCCGCCTCATCTTCGGTGAAGCGGATATGTTTCCCGGGCTCACCGTTGACCTCTTTGAGGACATCCTCTCCGTTCAGGTACTCTCCCTCGGAGTGGATCTCATCATTGATACTCTCCTTGACATCCTCGTTGATATGCTCCCCGACTACGGCGTCACCGTCCGCGGCGTTTACCTGCGCAACGATGTGGCAATCCGCGAGCTTGAGGGGCTGGGGCAGTTCACGGGGTACTGGAAACCCGAGCGATTCCCCGATATTGACCCATCGGGCACCGTTATCATCACGTAAAACGGCATCAAATACAAAGTGGACTATATAAACGGGCAGAAAACGGGCTTTTTCCTTGACCAGAAATACAACCGTCGGGCAGCCGCATCTCTGGCGAAGGGCAAAACCGTCCTCGACTGCTTCACCCATACGGGGGCATTCGGTCTCAACTGTGCTATGGCAGGTGCCGCCCACGTCAACTCCGTGGATATCTCCGAAAGTGCGGTTGCAATGGCAAAAGCCAACGCGGAGCTGAATGGGCTCACGGGCAACATGACCTTCACCTGCGCCGATGTGTTTGCACTCCTCACAAAAATGGCGGAGGAAAAGCGGCACGACTATGACTACATCATCCTTGACCCTCCTGCCTTCACAAAGGACAGAACCACGGTGCACAATGCCTACAATGGCTACAAGGAGATCAACCTGAAGGCAATGAAGCTCCTGCCCCGCGGCGGATACCTTGCAACCTGCTCCTGCTCACACTTCATGGGAGACGAGCTTTTCCGCAAAATGCTTGCCGATGCGGCGAGGGATGCAAAGGTGAGCCTCCGACAGATAGAAGCACGAACACAGTCCCCCGATCATCCCATCCTTTGGAATGTGCGCGAGACGGATTATCTCAAGTTCTATCTGTTCCAGGTGGTATAACAAATGAGAAAGAAAAATACATGGCTGTGGTGCGCGGCGGCTTTCCTCTGCCTTGCCATTTGCGCTACCATTCCCATCTCTGTCTCCGCTGAGAATATCCCCTTCACGGATGTGCCGCGAGACGCATGGTATTACGACAGCGTAGCGCAGGCTGTGTCGGATGGGATCATCAACGGCACGAGCGACACCACCTACTCCCCCGACGGCAGCCTCACCCTTGCGGAGTGCATCAAGCTTGCATCCTGCATCCATCAGCTGAGGGAGGAGGGGACAGTGACTCTCGGAAACGGTACGGTGAACTGGTACGACGACTACCTCGCCTACGCACTGGAGCACGGTATCGTGAACACCCCCGACGGGAACATGAACGCAAAGATAACGCGAGGAGCTGTGGCGGTCATTTTCGCAAACACTCTCGCGCCGAGAACCCCTCGTCTCAATGTGGGTACCCGTCATTTTGCCGATGTGTGGGACGAGAGTTTATGGTATTACGACGGTGTATACACACTTTACCGATGCGGCATTATGATAGGCGGCGATGACGGGCGCTTTTACCCCGGGGACCATGTGAGCAGAGCAGAAATTGCGGCGGTGGCTGTGCGCATGACCGATGCATCACACCGAGTAAAAGGGGAGATCTCCTTTATGGCGAAGGTGCGGCTGCCCATACTCATGTACCACGATTTCGCGGAGGAAACGAAGGATTACACCATCACGGCAGCCGTTTTCCGTTCTCACCTTGAAATGTTCCGCAGAGAGGGGTACACCACGGTCTCCTTTGAGGATGTGCTCCGATACCAAAGCGGTGAGGACAACCTGCCCCAAAAGCCCATACTCCTTCTTTCCGACGACGGGTACATGGGTGTCCTTGACTATGCCCTGCCCCTCCTTCGGGAGTACGGTATGAAAATGAGCGTGGCGGTCATCGGCGATATGCTTGGAGAACGGGGCGAGGGTACGCTTACCCACTTCACCCTTTCGGAGAAAACTTTGGCAGACCCCGACGGCAGAATCGAGCTCGTGTCTCACTCCCACGGTCTCCACCAAATCACGGACAGCATGAAGGGTGCGACAAATTTGACTCTCAACGGCGATTTTTACAGAGACATCGTCACCGAGGACTGCCGCGTCATGCAGAGTCTGGCGCTGAATGATTTCCCCATGATAAATTCCGTGTTCGTTTACCCCTACGGTGCGTACACGGCGGAAAGCGAAGCTGTACTCGGTGAAATGGGCTATTCCGTAACCGTTACAACAGACAAGGGTATTGCCGAGGTATCCCACGGCGGTGGGCTCCGTCTCCTTCCGAGAATAACCGCGGAATGGTTCCTCTCGGGGGATGCATTACTCAAGGAAATCATGAGATATTGAGCAATTCGGCAGGAGTAAACCTCTGCCATACGGATTTACATAGAAACAGGGTATCACTTCCCTACTTACGGGAGCGATACCCTGTATTTTTACTGCATTAAACCAATCTGCTCTTTTCGAGATTCACCCGTTTATAGTAAATCAACGTCACGGCACTGCACACGAGCCAGCCTGCCGGATAGCCCATGGCGATAGCGAGAAAATCGCTGCAGATAAAGTTTGACATAACGATAAGGTAAATCTGTCTGAACAGCACAAAGGAGCTGAGCATGATAATCATCGGCACCTTTGAGTTCCCGGCACCGCGAAGGGCTCCTGCGTATATCTGGTTGATACAGCAGAGCACATAGAAGGGTGTTATATACCTGAGAAGGAGTGTGCCTATCTCAACAACCTCCGCATTGTCGTTGAAAAAACGTACCAGATGAGGCGCAAAGGCGATAACGGGAATCATAATGAGAACGGTCCCCGTCATGGCTATTGCCAGCCCCTGTGAAACTCCCTTTTTTGCTCGCTCCACATTTCTCATGCCCAGATTCTGACCGACAAATGTAGTGGCGGCAAGGGATATGGACTGCATGGGGAGGAATATGACCTGGTCTAACTTGGTGTATGCCGTCCAGCCGCCCATATACGCCTTTCCGTAGCCGTTGATATAGGACTGCACAAACACATTGGAGAAGGATGTGACCGTCATCTGCAGTGCGGCAGGAAGTCCCACACGGAAAATCTTCCCGAGCATGGCAAAATCCGGCTTCAGCTTGCCCATCTCCAGGCGAATGCAGGTATCACTCCGCATAAGGGTGATAATGGTAAGTGTTGCCGACACGCCCTGGGCTATAACGGTGGCAAGCGCAACTCCGCGGACTCCCATACCCAATCCCAGAACGAAAACAAAGTCGAGGACGATATTCGTCAGGGTAGATGCCACAAGGTAATAAAAGGGCCGCCGCGAATCCCCCACAGCACGGAGTATTCCGGCGCCTATATTGTAAATCATCAGCCCGAGAACACCTGCGAAATAGATAATAAGATATGCCTTCGATTCGGGGATAACCTCGGGGTCGGTATTTGTAAGGGTCAGCATGGTGGGTGTCATGGCGATCCCTGCACCCGTGAATACCATGCCGAGGATTATCGTCATGGTGATGGCGGTATGTACGGTGCTGCTGACCTTTTCGTACTGCTTTGCGCCGTAGTACTGGGATATGACCACACCGGCTCCGCTTGAAAGCCCCAAAAAGAAGCCGATGAGCATATTGATAATGGGACCTACGGTGCCTACCGCCGCAAAAGCCTCGTCGCTGACGAAGTTGCCGACCACCCATGCATCTACGGTGTTATAAAGCTGCTGGAATATATTGCCGAGAAGAAGGGGGATGGAGAATGTGATGAGATGGCGGACGATGCTGCCCTCGGTCATATCCACATCCTTCCTCGGCTGAAGGAGAGTCTGCTTCAGTGATGCCATGATTGCCTCGATTTTTTCAGTATATTATAACTATACACCATTATTTCAAAATAGTCAAGAATTTTTAAAAATCAAGGGAACCGAATTTCGTTTCTTTTACACCGACTCGCCGAGAGCCGTGCCTGCCAATCTGCCGAGCTCGCAAAGTCCTGCCGCGCTGTAATGTCCGTGAGCCTCGGGGTTCATGAAATGCTTATATTCCTCTTTTGTGCAGAAATCCAACGCTGCGGTGGTGAGCATGAGAAAGAAGTCGTCCTCACAGCAAAGCTCGTCCTGGGCGCGGATGATCTCGAAGTCCCTCTCGTCCATGGTAAACTGCCCCACACGGATGATACCGAAGCGATCAAGGGAAAATCTTGCCTTCAGGCTGTATGCAAATTCGCGAAGAGAGCGTTTATACTCGTCTTTTTTGACCCCTGCAATGGCATCGCTCTCGCCCTGGAGCCAGATCATATATCTGCGGTTTATCTCCCCCGTTTTTGCAATGGCAGCCTCCGCTTTGCGCACAAGCATGGGATAGCCTTCGCTGTCGGGCATCCAATACGCGAGCTGTGTGGCACCCTTTGCGGCGTGAACTGCTGTCACACATGGATGGTGGGGGGCTGTTTTTCGGTATGCGTCGCAAAAAAAGGGAACAAGGGAGGTATAGCCGTAAACCGTACTGCCCAGTGCCATCTGACCGTGCCAGTTTTCCGTCCCCGGTGTGCCGAAAGCGAAACCCTCGGTGCCGTCGTAACGGATGTCCTCACCACAGGGGTTCTTCAAGGGGACAAGTGAATCGGTAAGAAAGCGGTATTCCGCGCATCCGTCAATCGGTGTATCGCCCAGAAGGCGCTCCGTCTGCCCCTGCATATTGCTCTGTCCGCTGAAAATGATCAAGTCTGTCATCCCGAAAATACCTCCGCGTTCTTTTGAGAATACAAATTTCATATATTGATATTGCATTTTCTTCATTATACTTTACAACCACCGGCTTGTCAACAGCCGAAGGGGAAAGCGCAGAAAAATCAAGAAATCGCAATTTCATCCCTGCACACAAGGAGGTATGTTATGCCAAAGAAAGCCACACTCCGATTCGGAAAAGGACGTTCCACCCCATCCGCGCAGGCTCAAAGAAACCGCTGTGCCGACACCGCCCTCATCTGCGGCACGATCACCGCGGCGGTGTTCTTCGTCGGCACTCTCTCGGGCAGCTCCCTCACCGCTGATGCACACCGTGCCGAGTCCGTCCTCGCCTCATCTTCCGTCCCTGCCATGAGCACCGCCGTGGACTCATCCTCCCTCGCCCCCACCCCCGATAATATACCGCAATCGGCAGAAGAGATGCGCGAAATCCTCCGCAAAAATGTCCGAGACACATCGGGTGAGCCATTCGGCTACATGGGCGGACAATGGAACCTTTGGGAATATCTGGGGGACTTGATGGCGGATCTCCTTGTCGGTTGATTTTGGTTGATAATCGGAGGATAAACTGTGTCATTTCGCTTGGGTCTCCCCTTTGTATGCCTGTTTTTCGCCCTCTCCCTCTTTCATGGGGTAAAGTCCCCTCTCATGCTCGTCCTTGCGGTGCTCATCCATGAAGGAGGTCACATTCTTGCCGCACGATTGATGAAAGCCCCCGTCACCGCCCTCTCCCTCGGCATCCACGGTTTTTCCCTTTCCTTCGACTTCACCACGGTCTCCTACATAAAGGAATTTTTCATTATCATCTCGGGCAGTGCCGTCGGTCTCCTCGCCGCCTTCGCTGCCTATAAGGTGTCCCCTCGTCTCTCCTATTTCACCCTGGTTTCCGCTGTTATGGCGCTTATCAATCTCCTCCCCATTCGGGGATTGGATGGGGGTGAAGCCCTTTTCTGTCTCCTCGCTCATTTCATGCTTCCCGACCGCGCCTGTGCCTTTTTAAAGGTCGTTTCCCTTATCACCGCAGGCCTTTTCTGGATGGGTGCCGTATGGATCCAGCTTCGCGTTCACCCCAATCTCTCCATCCTTGCCGCTTCTTTCTACTTCCTTTGGCAAAGTACGAAAGAACATTAGCGAAACCGCTTTTTTTCTGTGATTTTTCACAAATAACTTTACCGCATTGCTTGACAAAAGCGATTGTATATGATATGATTTTTATGGCTCATTATGCTCATCGAATAATGAAAAACAAAGAAAAATTTTTCCAAAAAAAGGAGATAAAAATATGCTGGCTCAAACTCCCCCCATGGGATGGAACTCTTGGAACACATTCGGCAGAAACATCAACGAACAGGTTGTTCGTGACACCGCCGATGCCATCGTTAATCTCGGTCTGAAGGACGCGGGATACGAATATGTCGTAATCGACGACTGCTGGTCCCTCATGCAGAGAGGTGCTGACGGACGCATCATCCCCGACCCCGAAAAATTCCCCTCCGGCATGAAGGCTCTTGCCGACTACATCCACTCAAAGGGTCTGAAGTTCGGTATGTACGCCTGCGCAGGTACAACTACCTGTGACGGCTATCCCGGTTCCTTCGACTACGAATTCATCGACGCCCAGACCTTCGCTGATTGGGAAGTTGACTTCCTGAAGTACGACTACTGCGACAGACCCAAACTGGCAAACGGCCCCATCCTCTACAACAGAATGAGCATGGCGCTGAAGGCTACGGGACGTGAGATCCTCTTCTCCGCCTGCAACTGGGGGGCTGACGAAAGCGAAAAGTGGATCCGCTCCACAGGTGCCCATATGTATCGCTCCACGGGCGATATCTGCGACAACCTGAAGAGCTTCCGTGACATCATGGAAAGCCAGATCGAAAAGATCGCATACTCCGCACCCGCTTGCTACAACGACCTCGATATGCTGATCGTCGGCATGAACGGCAACGGAAACGTAGGTGCAGGCGGATGCACATACAACGAATACAGAATGCACTTCGCTCTGTGGTGCCTGTTCCAGTCTCCCCTCATGATCGGCGGCGATCTCTCCAAGATGGATGACGCCTGCATCGAGCTTCTGAAGAACAAGGAACTTCTCTCTATCCTGAAGGACCCCGAAGCACGTCCCCCCAGAAAAATGGCACAGCAGTATCCTCAGGTTCAGTGGATCGACCGCCATGTATTCTTCAAGCACCTCTCTAATGGCGAATACATCCTGGCGTTCTTCAACTTCCACGATTCCTATGAAGCTGCATTCAAGGTTGAGCTTTACGACCTGGGTATCACAGTTGCCAGCGGCTACGGCTTCGAGGGCTACGAAATCTTCTCCGGCGAACGGACAAAGGGTGTGGTTAAGAACTTCTTCGAAACCAACGTTCCCACCCACGACTGCAAGATCTACCGTCTGCAGCTGAAAAAGTAATTTTTCGGAAAACACCCCCACCTTGACGGTAAGAAAAGGAGTCCACCATGACAGAATACGGGTTCAATTTTGACTACACCAAAACTATGATGATGAAGATGTTCCTCGCCGTCCCCGACAAAGATGGCGGTTCAAATGTCAAAATCAATTTTGAAAGAGCGCTGGATATTATAAAGAAAACCGATGCGCTGACTCTCGGTGTGCCAAAGATCATCTATCTTGTCGGCTGGCAGTACAACGGGCATGACAATCGGTATCCGGATCTTTTCGAAGTCAACAAAGCCTTAAAGCGCCCGGATGATGCGACCGCACTCGACAGTCTCGTTTGGCTCATGGAGGAATCAAAGCGATTCAACACCACGGTCAGCTTCCATGTCAATTTCACCGATGCTTATACGGATTCCGAACAATTCACAGATTATCTTTCAGCAGGTGCGCTGATACGAAAGCCTGATGGTACCCCCGATCCCATTGAGGAATACAATGACAAGGAATGCTATAAAATATCGTTCTATGAAGAATGGAACAGTGGACTGTTTCGCCGACGTTTCGAGCGATTCCTCGCTTCAATTCCTGCTGCACAGACAGGCACAATCCATGTGGACAACTTCCAGTGCTACTACAACAACGCACCGGAGGTCGATATTGCCGATGCTCAAAAAGCACGCAGCAGCATCATTGATTATGTAAGATCCCGCGGTCTGGATATCACCTCCGAGTTAGCCTATCGTGAAGGTCCCGACGGACGTGATAACTACAACAAATACTGCCGAACACATTCCGTATACCCCATCGACATCATCGGACGCATCCCGGCTGTATGGTGGATCACCAATGTCCGTGATGAGGAATACCTTGCCTACCCTCCTCAGCAACTTACGGGAGGAATGCCGGGCGATCCTGCTTTTCTATATACGTTTTACGGCAACATCCAGGGAGAACATCTCTGGGGTGCGGAAGGTGATGCATGGATTGCTCCGTTCCTCCGCGAATTCTGCATGATCCAGCTCCCGTATTTCTATCTTTGCGACCACAAACGCGAGGGCATTGAAAACGACGAATCCGGCAAGACAGCGTTCTTTTCCGACGGAATCATAAGCCGTTCCGCAGACGAGACGATCTCGAAAAACGGAATTACTCTCAAGGATGCACACTCTGTCCTTCTTCCACTGACCATAAGACCTGACATCTATGTTTTCTACAGTGACAACGGATTCAACGGATCTCGGGAGATTACCGAGTGCACCTTTACGAGAGCCAAGGTTTCAAAAATCACGTCCGGAGGCATAGAACCTCTATACGAAACAACGATCACAGACGGAAGAATATCTCTGCGCGCCAATGCAAGGGATGCTTTGCTCATCGAAAAAATCGTATGATTCTCCGAAATGCTTCACCGAAGCAGTGATTCTATCATCAACTATCAAGAAACAACATAAAAACAATGGAAGTTAACAAAACACTCTCTCCCGACCGCTGCAAAACCTGCGGAAGAGAGCTGACAAACGACGAGATCGCCATCTACAAGCGGATGGTGAACCGTGGGGCAACGGAATTTCTCTGCCTCACCTGTTTTGCAGAATATTACAGAGTAACGGAGGACTTGCTCCGTGAAAAAATCGAGCATTTCCGCGATATGGGATGCACACTGTTTAAATAACAAGGAGATACAATTATGCTCGCACAAACACCCCCTATGGGTTGGAATTCCTGGAACACCTTCGGTCACCTGATCAACGAACAGGTGATCCGTGAAATTGCGGATGCCATGGTCGATCTGGGTCTCCGTGACGCAGGCTACGAATACGTGGTCATCGACGACTGCTGGTCCCTTTACGAAAGAGACGAAAACGACAGACTGGTGCCCGACCCCGAAAAATTCCCCTCCGGCATGAAGGCTCTTTCGGACTATGTCCACAGCAAGGGTCTGAAGTTCGGTATGTACTCCTGTGCGGGCTGCATGACCTGTGCACGCCGCCCCGGTTCCTTTGATCACGAATATCTTGACGCACAGACCTTCGCTGACTGGGGTGTGGATTTCCTCAAATACGACTTCTGCTATGTTCCGAAGCACGTGGACGGCCCCTCTCTCTACAGAAGAATGTCCATGGCGCTGAAGGCTACGGGCCGTGAGATCCTCTTCTCCGCCTGCAACTGGGGCAGCGACGAGGTTGAAAAGTGGATCCGTTCCACAGGTGCTCATATGTATCGCTCCACAGGCGACATCTGCGACAATCCCCAGAGCTACATTGACATTTCCACAAGCCAGATCGATAAGCTGGCGTATTCCGCACCCGGCTGCTACAACGACATCGATATGCTGATCTGCGGCATGGGAGGAAAAGGAAACGTTGGTGCAGGCGGATGCACTCCCGTTCAGTACAAGTCCCACTTCGCTCTGTGGTGCCTCTATCAGTCTCCCCTCATGATCGGTGCTGATATCCGCAACATCGACGAGGAAACTCTTGCGCTGCTGAAGAACAAGGAGCTTCTCTCCATCCTGAACGACCCCGAAGCACGCACTGCCGCTTTCATCAGAGGAGGCGACCGTCGGAGCTTCGTCAAGGTTCTTGCCAACAACGAGCTGCTCATTGCGCTCTTCAACTTCACTGATCAGGGTGACGGCATGACATTTGTCGATCTCACCGAGGTTGGCGTTCCCTCCTTCAGCGGCTACGGTCTCAGCGGCTACGAAATCTTCACAGGCGAAAAGACAGGCCTGATCAAGGATTATCTGAAAGTCGATGTCCCCGCATATGACTGCAAGCTGTACCGCATGAAGCTCCAGAAGATTTAATAGAATAAGGAGACAAAAAACAATGTTAGTGCAAACACCCCCTATGGGTTGGAATTCCTGGAACACCTTCGGCGAAAACATAAATGAACAGGTTGTCCGTGACACCGCCGATGCTATTGTAAATCTCGGTCTCCGTGATGCAGGATATGAATATGTTGTCATCGACGACTGCTGGTCCATGCGCAAGAGAGACGAAAACGGACGCCTTGTCGCAAATCCCGAAAAATTCCCCTCCGGTATGAAGGCTCTTGCCGATTACGTCCACTCAAAAGGGCTGAAGTTCGGTATTTATTCCTGCGTCGGTTTCCTCACCTGCGCCGAATACCCCGGCTCCTTCGACCACGAATTCATCGACGCCGAAACCTTTGCCGAATGGGGTGTTGACTACCTGAAATACGACTTTTGCTACAAGCCCGGCAGAGCAGACGGTGCTCTTCTCTATCATAGAATGGGACTGGCTCTCCGTCAGACGGGCCGCGAGATCCTCTTCTCCGCCTGCAACTGGGGCAGAGAGGATGTTGAAAAGTGGATCCGTTCCGCAGGCGCGCACATCTACCGTTCCACAGGCGACATCGGCGACAATTTCCAGAGCTACAAGGAGATCGCCGTCAGCCAGTTCAACAATCTTGCCTACTCCACCCCCGGCTGCTTCAACGACATTGATATGCTCATCTGCGGTATGCACGGCAACGGAAACGTGGCACTGGGCGGCTGCACGGAGGCGGAATACCGCACACACTTCGCTATGTGGTGTCTCTTCAATTCCCCTCTCATGATAGGCTGCGACCTTTCAAAAATCGACGACGAATGTCTGGCACTTCTCAAGAACAAGGAGCTTCTCTCCATCAATCAGGACATCGAAGCCCGTCCTCCCATGAAGCTGACCCGCGACGGTGACGACAGAACCGTGTTCTTCCGCCACCTGTCAAACGGCGAATACATTCTTGCCTTCTTCAATCTCACCGACTGCGACCGCACCATGTATCAGGGACTTTTCGATGTCGGTCTCCCCTATGACGGCGGCTACGGCTTTACGGGATACGAAATCTTCACAGGCGAAAAGCTGGAAGGCGAGCGCGAACGGGTCATCGTAGATGTTCCCATGCACGACTGCAGACTGTTCCGCCTGAAGCTGACAAAGATTTAAGAAAACAAAGGAGATAAAACTATGCTTGCACAAACACCCCCTATGGGTTGGAACTCATGGAACACTTTCGGTTCAAGAATTGACGAAAAACTCCTCCGCGACACGGCTGATGCCATCTGCGATCTCGGGCTCAAGGAAGCCGGCTACGAATATGTGGTCATTGACGACTGCTGGGCGCTGGAGGACAGAGATGAAAACGGCAGAATGGTGGCCGACCCCGAAAAATTCCCCTCAGGCATGAAAGCTCTCGCCGACTACATCCACTCCAAGGGCTTGAAATTCGGCATCTACTCCTGTGCAGGTGTGCGTACCTGCGCAGGCTATCCCGGCTCCTTCGATTATGAATTCATCGATGCGCAGACCTTCGCCGACTGGGGTGTTGACTACCTGAAATACGACTTCTGCTTCAAGCCGTGGCTGTCGGACGGCCCCATGCTCTACAACAGAATGGCAATGGCGCTGAAGTCCACGGGCCGCGAGATCCTTTTCTCTGCCTGCAACTGGGGCAGTGATGAGGTTGAAAAGTGGATCCGTTCCGCAGGTGCGCACATCTACCGTTCCACAGGCGACATCAGCGACAACTTCCAGTCCTTTGTGGATATCGCAAAAAGCCAGTTCGACAAGATGGCATACTCCCTCCCCGGCTGCTTCAACGACCTCGATATGCTCATCGTCGGTATGCGCGGTGCAGGTAACGTGGGCAACGGCGGATGCACCGATGCGGAATACAGAATGCACTTCGCTCTGTGGTGCCTGTTCCACTCTCCCCTCATGATCGGCGCCGATCTCTCTAAGCTCAACGAAACCGACCTGGCACTGCTGAAGAATGAGGAACTCCTCTCCATCGCCCGTGACCCCGAAGCGCGCACACCCATGCTGTATCAGGAGCATCCCGATTATCAGGAGATCAGACCCATCTTCCTCAAGCATCTGGCAAACGGCGAATACATCATCGCTTTCTTCAATTTCAACGATAGATTGTACCGTCCCGGCATGAATCTGTACGACATCGGTATTCCCGTCACAGCAGGCTACGGCTTTGAAGGGTACGAGATCTTCTCGGGCGAAACGCTGGAGTGGACAGACACAACAGTGTTTGCTGAAGTCCCCTCCCACGACTGCAGGATCTTCCGCGTAAAGCTGACAAAGAAAAAGTAACTCAACAAAGGAGATAACACAATGCTCGCACAAACTCCCCCTATGGGGTGGAATTCATGGAATACCTTCGGTGAAAACATCAACGAGCAGGTGATCCGTGAAACTGCCGACGCCATCGTTGAAAAGGGACTTCGCGATGCAGGCTATGAGTATGTGGTCATTGATGACTGCTGGGCCATGCGTGACCGTGATGAGAATGGCAGACTGGTGCCCGATCCCGTGAAATTTCCATCGGGAATGAAGGCCCTTTCCGATTATGTTCACTCAAAAGGTCTGAAATTCGGCATTTACTCCTGTGCAGGGTACAGAACCTGTGCAGATTACCCCGGCTCCTTCGATCACGAGTTTGAGGATGCCCAAACCTTCGCCGACTGGGGTGTGGATTTTCTCAAATATGACTACTGCAACAAGCCAAAGCTTGCAAACGGCCCCATTCTTTACAACAGAATGTCCATGGCACTGAAGGCTACCGGACGGGAGATCCTGTTCTCCGCCTGCAACTGGGGAAGCGACGAGGTTCACAAGTGGATTCGCTCTACCGGCACCCATATGTATCGCTCCACCCCCGACATCCTCGACAATCCCCAGAGCTACATTG
>SVSU01000080.1 GCA_015064135.1 Oscillospiraceae bacterium | reverse complement strand
GATGATATCGGAAAGGATGGCAAGACCTGCATCGATGGTGGCATTGAAGCGTTCTTCTTCAATGGACATAACCTTCTTGATATAGTCAGCCTTTTCGCGCACCTCGGGATATGCGTCGCCGTTTTCGGAAATTACAACATCGCAGACTTCGGTAAGGAACTGACGGTTGATGCCGAGCAGCTTTCCGTGACGGGCTGCACGGCGGAGGATTCTGCGGAGAACGTAGCCTCTGCCTTCGTTGGAGGGGATAACACCGTCGCTTATCATAAATGTAGCACCGCGCACATGGTCGGTGATAACGCGGATGGAGATATCGTTGTTCTTGTCCGCACCGTAGTTCTTGCCTGCAATTTCAACGACCTTATCGAGGATCTTTCTGACACCGTCAACCTCGAACATATTGTCTACATCCTGCATAACGCAAGCCAGACGCTCAAGACCCATACCGGTATCAATGTTCTTATGCTCAAGCTCGGTGTAGTTGCCCTTGCCGTCGGAGTTGAACTGGGTGAATACGTTGTTCCAGATCTCCATGAAGCGGTCGCAGTCACAGCCGGGCTTACAATCGGGAGAGCCGCAGCCGTACTTCAGTCCGCGGTCGAAATAGATCTCGGAGCAAGGTCCGCAGGGGCCTGTACCGTGTTCCCAGAAGTTGTCTGCCTTGCCGAGACGAACAATTCGCTCAGCAGGCACACCGATGACCTCGTTCCAGATGCGGAATGCCTCGTCGTCCTCCTCGTAAATGGAGGGATAAAGCAGTTCTTCGGGAATCTCAAGGCATTTGGTCAGAAACTCCCATGCCCACGGAATCGCCTCATTCTTGAAGTAATCGCCGAAGGAGAAGTTTCCGAGCATTTCAAAGAAGGTACCGTGGCGGGCGGTGTGACCTACTCGCTCAAGGTCGGGAGTACGGATACACTTCTGGCAGGTGGTAACGCGCTTACGGGGCGGTTCAACTTCCCCCGTAAAGAACTTCTTCATGGGCGCCATACCCGAATTGATAAGGAGAAGGGATTTGTCGTTATTGGGAACCAGAGGGAAAGAGGGGAGGCGAAGGTGTCCCTTTGATTCAAAGAAGGAGAGATATTTTTCTCTCAGGTCGTTCAGGGAAGTCCACTGCATAGCGGTTTGCTCCTTTATATTCTTGAAATAATTTAATTTGTTTATTTTTTGTGCGGAGAACAAACTACTCCACAATAATTTATTATATCACTTGTTTCGCCCTCTGTCAACCACAAGAGCAAGAAAAGGCGGAGAATTGAGGCGGTTGGGTTATATCGTTGCTGTGGATTACAGGGATATATAAACCAAAAGCCCACGTTCGCTATATTCCTATAACCCACAAGCAAGTCAAAAACTCAAACCACACAATTCCCGTTACTTTCCCCGAAAAAGGATATAATATTGACATCAGCCCAAGTTTTTGCTATAATATATGAGATTAGAATGGGTGATTAGTACACATTCGACTCCAAAACAACAATAATCGGGACAGGGGGAGAAACCGTGGCAGCCAAAAACAGCAAAAACCGCAACGATCTGCGCTCCATCAGCACAGAAACCGTAGCCATTATCGGAATCAGCGCCCTTTTATATATGGGGCTTTATATGCTCCTCATGACCGGCGAGAATGCAAACCCCTATATCGCAGGTGCTATTGTAATCGGGCTCTATCTCATCACCGCAGGACTGACCTGCCTCATCGTTGAGCGAAGAAAACACAGCAAAGCTCTGGACGATACCCTTGCCCCCGTTATGGGACGGATCATGTTCGATGCCGTTGTAAAAATGCAGACCCCTGTATTCATCTGCGATTCCGAGGAAAGGATCATCTGGTACAACAACGCTACCGAATCCCTTTACTCCAGCCAAAATAAGCTCTACGGCCAGCAGATCTCCGAGCTTTTCGGCATTTCTCTCATGGCGATCAAAATGGATAAAACGGAAAACGGCGCAAAGGTCTCCTGCGAAGGCCGCACATTCTACGCCAGATACAATCACATCAAAACCGACGACAACGATTTCGCCATGATCACCACCACGGAAACCACGGAATTGGATGCCACAAGGGAAAAGATGGCAGGCGACGAGCCCGTTGTCATGTACCTCATGATCGACAATCTCAGCGAAATGATGCAGTATGACAGCGAAAACTACCGTCCTGCCGCGTCAAAGATCGACACGGTAATCCGAACATGGGCTGAGGAAAAGAACTGCCTGCTTAAGGAATACGAACGGGACAAGTATGTTATGATCACCGAAGCTCGTGTGCTCAACGAGTTTATGGCACTTAAATTTGACATTCTTGACAGGGTCCGCGCCACCCACAGCAACGAGGCAAGCCTTCCTCTCACCATTTCCATCGGTGTGGGCAACGTTTCAGGCGACTATGCCGAAAAGGACAGAGCAGCTCATACAGCCCTTGAGATGGCTCTCCAGCGCGGCGGCGACCAGGCTGTTGTAAAAGGAAACGAATCCCTGGAATTCTTCGGCGGCATCACCAATACCGTTCAGAAGCGAACCAATGTCCGTGCGCGCATGATGTCCAAGGAACTGATGAACGCCATCCGCAGTGCATCAAACGTCATTATCATGGGACATCGCTTTGCGGATTATGATGCATTCGGTGCCATTGTGGGCATGACAAGATTTGCCATGTACTGCGGCGCCAGAGTAAACGCGGTTATCAACCCCTCTGACAGAAATCTTTTGGGCTGCAGAAATATGCTCGCGTCAGAGGAGGATTTTATCGGCGTTTTTGTTGACGAACAGATAGGCCTTGACCTCCTGACAACGGATACATTGGTTATTCTCGTGGACGTAAACAATATCGAACACGCCGAATCCTCACTCATTGCGGAACGGGCTCCTGCCCTTGCGGTGGTTGACCATCACAGAAAAACCGCGGAGTTTTTAAATGAGAATCTCATTGAGTATATCGAACCCTCCGCCTCCTCTGCCTGCGAGCTGATGGCGGAAATGCTGGAGCAGGTTCTCCCGAGAGAGGAGCTTTCGGCAATCGAAGCGACGCTGATGCTGGCAGGCATTGCCCTTGATACAAAGAATTTCTCAAAAAGCACAGGTACCCGTACCTTCAGTGCGGCGCTTTATCTCAGAGACAGAGGGGCATCCCCTGCCGCAGTACAGGCGCTGAACAAAACCACCCTTGACGACTATATGCGCGAGGGAAGATTCCGCACCAACGTGGAATTCTACCGCAAAAATATGGCGATCACCACGGCAGACAGCCACACCGAGACCGGTCCGGCGGATAGGATCACTGCGGCAAAGGCGGCAGATAATCTTCTGTCCGTTGCCGGAGTCGAGGCATCCTTCGCCCTTGTAAAAATCGGGGATGCGGTAAATATTTCCGCAAGATCTGCCGGAAGGATCAATGTTCAGCTCATTCTTGAAAAAATGAAGGGCGGCGGTCATTTTGAATCCGCGGGCGCTCAGGTTGAAGGCGAAGTGGAGGGAGTTATTGAACTTCTGAAGGCGGCCATTGACGAATATCTCGCAGAAACCACAGAAATACAAAAACAAACACAGCCGTAAAGGCAGATAAACGGAGGAATGAATTATGAAGGTTGTACTTCTTCAGGATGTAAAAGGACAGGGAAAAAAGGACGATGTGATCAACGTCTCCGACGGATACGCACGCAACTTCCTTTTCCCCAAAAAACTGGCGGCGGAAGCGGATGCAAAGGTTATGAACGAGATCAAAAACAAGGAAGCATCCAAACAGCATAAGATCGAACTGGAAAAGCAGGCAGCAAGAGATACCGCGGCAAAGCTGCAGAGCGTTGTGGTGAAGATCAAGATCCAGGGCGGTGCTGCCGGAGACGGCAAAATGTACGGCTCCGTTACATCAAAGGATATCGCGGAGGCTCTTCTCGAACAGCACAAGATCGAGATCGACAAGAGAAAAATCGTTCTCGATGCTCCCATCAAAAACTACGGTACATACGCCCTTGACGTAAAGCTGTACCCCGAGATCACAGGCAAGATCAATGTGGTGGTCTGCGGCTGATTTTACCAAATCCGCGAAAATGTATTAAGGAAGGCAGTGAGTTAAATTGACAGGCGATCTTGAGAGACGGATGCCATTTTCCCTGGAGGCTGAGCAGTCCGTGCTCGGTTCCATAATGATAGACCCCTCCGGCATGGACTCCATAGCCGCGCTTATCAGCCGCGACGATTTTTACCTGCCGGAACACGCCGAAATTTTCTCTGCCATGCAGTCCATGTATGTAAAGAGCAAAAATATCGACGTTGTTACCCTTATTGATGAACTGGTGGTCAGCGGAACATACGACGAGGCGGGCGGCAATGCCTACCTGAAGCTCATTGCTGAGACCGTACCCACGGCAGCAAACGCGGTTGACTACGCAAAAATCGTCCGCGACAAGGCAATTCTCCGCCAGCTTATCGAAGCAGGCGAGGACATTGTAGAGGCGGCATATACGGGCGAGGACGGGGCTGAACAGCTTGTCGAATACGCCGAATCCAAGATTTTCCGCATTGCGGAGGGTCGTGAAAACAAGAATTTCGTCCACATCCGCGATGCTCTCATTCAGGTTTACGAAAGGCTCAAGCTGCTGAAGGAAAATCCCGAAGCGGTGAAAGGAACACCTACGGGATTCAATGCCCTGGACAGCGTTATCGTGGGCCTCGGAAAAAGCGACCTTGTGCTTGTGGGTGCCCGTCCCGGTATGGGTAAGACCTCCTTCGCCATGAATATTGCCACCGCCTCTGCCATCGCCACAAAAAAAACGGTATGCGTATTCAATCTGGAAATGTCGGCGGAACAGCTTGCCAACCGTATGCTCTCCAGTGAGGCTCAGGTGGACAGCTACAAGATGCGCTCGGGACAGCTTGACAATGACGACTGGGAAGCCATTGCCTATGCTTCTTCCCGTCTTTCCGAAGCGGATATTCTCATCGACGACACCCCCGGCATTTCTGTGACGGCAATGAAGTCAAAACTGCGCCGCGTAAAGAATCTGGGGCTCGTGGTCATCGACTACCTCGGTCTGATGCAGGGGGACGGTCACAAGGATAACAGAGTACAGGAGGTCAGTGAGATCTCACGAAGTCTGAAGCTGTTGGCAAAAGAGTTAAACGTACCCGTCATCTGCTGTGCCCAGCTTTCCCGCGGTCCCGAAAACCGACCGGACAAGCGGCCTATGCTTTCCGACCTTCGCGACTCCGGTGCCATTGAGCAGGACGCAGACGTGGTTATGTTCCTCTACCGTGACGAATACTACAAAGAGGATACCCCGGCACAGAGCATTGCCGAGGTCATTATCGCCAAAAACCGCCACGGTTCCCTTGACAAGGTAAAGCTGGGCTGGATCGGCAGATTCACAAAGTTCACCAATCTGGCTCCGGGAGACGAGGCCGCACAGTAAAAGCTGCCTTCGGGCAAGCAAGAATTGAATTGATTTTCAGCTGAACAAGCTATGTATGAAAATGAGTATACTTAACAGAATAAATTCACCGTCCGATGTGAAGGGTCTTTCGAGGGAGGAGCTTGACGCCCTTGCCTCCGAGATCCGAAGGACGATTATTGAGACGGTGTCGAAAAACGGGGGGCATCTGGCGTCTAATCTCGGCATCGTTGAGCTGACACTGGCACTGCACCGCGTTTTTTCCTTTCCCACAGACTCCATCGTATTCGATGTGGGACATCAGGCATACGCCCACAAGCTCATCACAGGCAGGCAAAAGGATTTTCCGACACTGCGCCGTCACGGCGGTCTTTCAGGGTTCACCAATCGGGAAGAAAGCGAATATGACGCCATGACAGCAGGTCACTCGGGCTCATCTCTCTCCTATGCCATCGGCATTGCGGAAGCAAACAGAATAGCAGGCAGCGATGCATGGACGGTTGCGGTCATCGGCGACGGCTCTTTTACAAACGGCATGATATACGAGGCGCTGAACAATGCCGCTTCAAACAATCTGAGGCTTATCATTGTGCTGAATGATAACGAAATGTCCATTTCTCAGAATGTGGGCTCCCTGTCGCGGTATTTTTCCCGAATGCGCTCGGGTAAGGCGTATTTCACCTTTAAAATGGTGCTGGAACGGATCCTTTGTGCCATCCCCCTTGTGGGAAAAGGCATGGCTCATGCGGCGCGCAAGGTCAAGGATTTCTTCAAACGGCTCCTCATTACCCAGAATATGTTTGAAAGTCTCGGCTTAAAATATTTCGGACCCGTGGACGGAAACAGGCAGGACAAACTCTGCAATGTCCTTACGGAAGCAAAGATCATCGCGGCGGAAAACGGGGCTGTGGTCGTCCATGTAAACACCAAAAAAGGATGCGGCTTCAAACCTGCCGAAGATTCTCCCGAACATTTCCACAGCACAGGTCCCTTCGACCCCGACGGCAATTTGAAATTGAAAACGGAGCATTCCGCAGATAATATACATTCCTTTACCGAAGCCTTTTCCCGACATTTGATGTTTGAGGCGGAACGGGACGACAAAATCTGCGTCATAACGGCGGCAATGACAGACGGATGCGGTCTTGCGGCGTTCAGAGAGAGATACCCGGACAGATTCTTCGACACGGGTATCGCGGAAGAACACGCCGTCGCTTTCGCGGGAGGACTGTCAAGGCAGGGTATGAAGCCTGTTGCGGCAATCTACTCCACATTTATGCAGCGCGTCTTTGACCAGGTCTGGCATGATGTGGCACTGCAGGGCGGAAATGTGGTATTCGTGCTCAGCCACGGCGGTGTGGTTCCCGGAGACGGTGTCACCCACCAGGGTATTTACGATGTGTCCCTGTTCTCCCCCGTTCCAAACATGACCATTTACTCACCGTCCTGTTACCATGATTTACAGGCATCCCTTTCCATGGCATTGGACGGAGGCGGCCCTGCCATTGTTCGCTACCCCAAAGGTGCAGAGGCAAGTTATCCCCGTGAGGAATTTACAGAAACCGACGGCGGCAGATTCAAGCGATTCGGCAGCGGCAGAGCCCGTATGCTTATTGTCACCTACGGAAGAATCACCGAGAATGTTTACCTTGCCGCAAAGGAATTCCACGAAAAAACGGGAGAGGCCTGTGCGCTGGCAGTCCTTTATCGGATTTTCCCCCTTCAGATTGACCCACATGATGAGGGTGCGCTTTTCTCCCTCTGTGAAGAGGCGGAGGAGATCCTCTTTGCGGAAGAAGGGATTCGCCGCGGCGGCATAGGTGAACGGTTTGCGGCGGATATTGCGGAGAGATTCCCCGGAAAACGAGTCTGCATCCGCGCCATAGACGAAGGTTTCTTGCCCCACGATACGGTGGACGGTCTCCTCCGGTATGTGGGATTGGATAAGGACGCACTTTCGGAATGGATGTGCGCCGAACGGGACTTTGCAAAGGCGAATCAAAAGACAGAAAATGTCATTCGTTAAAATAAATGGAATTTTTTTCAAAAAAATTATCGGAATCGGTAATCTGTCCGATTGTAAACGGACGATAAATGTGGTATAATAAAAAACAATTTTTAATCCCTTGTTGACCCACAAAAAATCTATATATAATAGTAGGAGAAAACCCTTGAAAATCAGAATCGGAATTGCAGGCTACGGAAACCTGGGGAAAGGTGTCGAATGTGCTCTCACAAAGACCGATGATATGGAATTGGTGGGTGTATTCACCAGAAGAGCACCCGAGAGTCTCACCACAAAAACCAATGCCCCCGTTTTCCACATGGACGAAGCAAAAAACATGACCGATGCCATTGATGTTATGATCCTCTGCGGAGGCAGTGCCAATGACCTCCCCCGTCAGACAGCGGAAATGGCAGAATACTTCAATGTAATTGACAGCTTTGATACCCACGCTAAGATCCCCGAACATTTTGAAAGAGTAGACGGAGTATGCAGAAAAAGCGGTAAAATCGCCGTTATCTCCGCAGGCTGGGACCCCGGTATGTTCTCACTGAACCGCCTCTTGGGACAGGCTATCCTTCCCGAAGGTAATGACTACACATTCTGGGGAAAGGGTGTGAGTCAGGGACATTCCGATGCCATTCGCAGAATCAAGGGTGTTGCCGACGGCAAGCAGTACACCATTCCCGTGGAGGAAGCACTGAACCGGGTGAGAAACGGTGAAAATCCCACACTCACCACCAGACAGAAGCACATAAGAGAATGCTTCGTTGTTCCCGAGGAGGGGGCTGATCTTGCCGCCATTGAAGAAGCGATCAAGACCATGCCCAACTATTTCGCGGATTACGACACCATTGTTCATTTTATCTCACAGGAAGAGCTTGATCGCGATCACAGCGGCATTCCCCACGGCGGTATGGTATTCCGCACCGGAAAAACGGGGCTGAACAATGAACACAGCCATGTGATCGAATACAGGCTGAAGCTTGACTCGAACCCCGAGTTCACCGCAGGTGTTCTTGTTGCCTGCGCGAGAGCCGCATACCGTCTCGGCAAAGAGGGAGAGGTGGGCTGCAGAACCATTTTCGACATTGCCCCCGCATACCTTCATCCCTCAGACCCCCGTGAATTAAGACAAAAACTGCTGTAAACCAAATTTATAATATATTCGGAGGAGAAACATTTATGAAGCAGGATATGATCGTTATTCTTGACCTTGGCAGCACCGAAAACACTACTCTTGCCCGCGAAATCAGAGACATCGGCGTATACAGCGAAATTTACCCCCACGATATTACCCTCGCCGAGCTGAAGGCTCTGCCTAATGTAAAGGGTGTGATTCTGAACGGAGGCAAAAACCGTGTGGTGGACGGTACTGCTGTTGAAGTTGCTCCCGAAATTTACGACTGCGGTGTCCCCATGATGGCTATTGACCATCCCACGGCAAAATGCGAATGCCGCCACACAGAGTATCCCAATGCGGATGCCATCCGCGGATTTGTCTTTGACACCTGCAAAGCAGATGCCAACTGGAACATGAAGAATTTTGTTGCAGACCAGGTGGAGCTGGTGAGAAAGCAGATTGGCGACAGAAAGGTGCTCCTCGCACTCTCCGGCGGTGTTGACTCCTCCGTTGTTGCGGCTCTTCTGCTGAAAGCCATCGGCAATCAGCTTGTATGCGTACACGTCAACCACGGTCTCATGCGCAAGGACGAGTCCGAAAGTGTTGTAAGAGTATTTCGCGACCAGCTGAAGGCAAACCTTATTTATGTTGATGCGGTAGACCGTTTCCTCGGCAAGCTGGAGGGTGTGGCTGACCCCGAAGAGAAGAGAAAGATCATCGGCGGCGAGTTCATCCGTGTATTTGAAGAAGAAGCGCGCAAGCTGGAGGGCATCGACTTCCTCGGTCAGGGTACGATTTACCCCGACATCATCGAAAGCGGAACAAAGACCGCGAAGATGGTCAAGTCCCACCACAATGTAGGCGGACTTCCCGAGGATATGCAGTTCGAGCTTGTTGAGCCTCTGAAGCAGCTCTTCAAGGACGAAGTTCGTGCCTGCGGAATTGAGCTTGGTCTGCCCGACAAGATGGTATACCGTCAGCCCTTCCCCGGCCCCGGTCTGGGTGTACGCTGTCTCGGCGCCATCACAAGAGACAGGCTGGAAGCGGTACGCGAATCCGACGCCATTCTCCGTGAAGAATTCGAGAAGGCAGGTCTTGACAAGAAGGTATGGCAGTACTTCACCGCAGTACCGGACTTCAAGTCTGTCGGTGTACGCGACAATGCGAGAAGCTTTGAATATCCCGTTATCATCCGTGCGGTGAACACCGTCGACGCCATGACAGCAACCGTGGAGCAGCTTGACTGGGCGGTGCTTCTGAAGATCACCGACAGAATCCTTGCTGAGGTAAAGGGTGTCAACCGTGTGCTGTATGACCTGTCTCCTAAGCCTACGGCTACTATTGAATGGGAATAAAGGTCAAAATTCTCTCAGTTCTCTGAGGTCTCACAGAGCCTCATTTTTCTCAAAAAAGCTCGATTTATCTTGTGTTTTCTCCACATTCTCAAAAATTGGAGTTT
>SVSU01000079.1 GCA_015064135.1 Oscillospiraceae bacterium | reverse complement strand
GCAAAGATGTTCGGGAAGTTCCAGAATATGCTGGCAGACTACCCTGCGGACACCCTTCACGAGACCATTGTAAACTTCCACAACACAAAATCCCGTTTTGCGGATTTTAAGAAGGCTGTGGATTCCAACCTCTCCGGCAGACTGGACAACGTCAGAGAAGAAGTACAGTTCGTTCTTGACCGCGAGGCGGACTGCAGTGTTGTTGTAGATGCCATTGAAGAAGGCAGAATCCCTCTCCGCGTTACCCACAACGATACAAAGCTTAATAATGTTATGCTTGATCCCAAAACGGGCAAGGGCATCTGCGTTGTAGACCTTGACACCGTTATGCCCGGATCTCTCCTTTACGACTACGGCGATGCGCTCCGCTTCGGCGGTTCCAGCGGTGCTGAGGACGAAAAGGATCTCTCGAAGATCTGGTTCGATATCACCAATTTTGAGTATTTCACAAGAGGCTTTATCGAAGCCCTGCCTTCCATTACGGAAGAAGAGCTGAAGCTGCTTCCTTTCTCCATCAAGCTGATGACGTTGGAGTGCGGCTCCCGATTCCTTGCGGATTACCTGAACGGCGACACCTACTTCAAGACCCATTATGAAGATCACAACCTGGTTCGCTGCCGTACCCAGTTCAAGTTGGTTCGCGATATCGAGGAAAAGATGGATACACTCAACGCCATTGTTGAGAAGATCCTTCTGGGGCTTGGCAGATAAAAGCCCGTTTTGCAGACAGTGTGCGGTTTCGTGTGCTGTCTGCTTTTCTTTGGAAAAAACGCAAAAGACACGCCCTGTCCCTTGATTTTTTCGCGAAAACAGAGTATAATATGAGCAATAAAAGAAAACGACACCCCCACCCGCCTCAAAACGGGCTTTTTGGGCTTTCGGGGGATTGTGATGCCAAAGAAAAGAAAGGAACTTTCGCAGATATGGCAGATATTTTTGAGCTTTTCAAAAAAATCGGTTCGCAGACCACAACATCGGGGGGGACACCCGAATATATTATAGCGGGGCTCGGCAACCCGGGGGATAAATACCTGACCACACGCCATAACGCAGGTTTCATGGCAATGGATTACCTCTCACAGAAGCTGTCGGCACCCATTCGTCAGATCAAATTCAAGTCAGTGGTGGGCAATGCTGTCATCGGCGGAAAAAATGTGCTCCTTATGAAGCCCCAGACCTATATGAACCTGTCGGGGGAAGCGGTGGGAGAAGCGGCAAAGTTTTATAAGATCGCCCCCGAGCGAATCATCATTTTAGTGGACGACACCGCATTGGCTCCCGGGCGCATGAGATTGAGAAAGGGAGGCTCGGCAGGCGGGCACAACGGACTTAAAAGCCTTATCGAGCATCTCGGCACCGAGGAATTCCCCAGAGTCCGTCTGGGTGTGGGAGAGAAGCCCCATAAGGAATACGATATGGCGGATTGGGTCCTCGGGAAAATGTCCGACGCCGACCTGAAGCTGCTGTTTCAGTGCCTTGAAGCCTCTCTTCCTGCCTGCGAGCTCATCATGGACGGAAAAATGGATGAAGCGATGGGCAAGTTCAACGGATTCAAGGCTGAATGACAGTAAGGGATTGGAGATAGAATGAACTATCATTTGCTTACGGAAATGTTCCGCAGAAACAGGGATTACGGGGGGCTTATTTCCCACCTGACATCTCCTGCCTTCGGAAAGCGGAATCCTGCCGCCGTGTACGGATTGACGGACAGTGCGGAGTATGTGATGCTCACTGCCATGGCGGAGGATATGAGGGGGGACGATGTCCCCGTGACCATTGTGTTTCCCGAGGAAAAACGGGCGAGGAATTACAGCGATTTTCTGAAGTCCCATGGGATCGGTTCCATGGTATATCCTGCAAGAGACTACAACTTCAACAATATGACAGCCTCTCATGACTATGAGCACGAGAGGCTTTCCGTGCTGTCTTCACTTTACGGCATTTCCACGGGAGAGTATGAGGTGTACGACAAGCCCGATGTGATTTGTACCACCGCAGAGGCGATGCTGCAGATCACCATGCCTCCGTCTATGCTCTCGGCGCACACCATCCGTGTTTCCGCGGATGAGACACTGGATTCGGAAAAGTTTGCGGCAGAGCTTGTGGCGGCAGGGTATGTGAAGGTGGATCTGGTGGAGGGGATGGGGCAGTTTGCCAAACGCGGCGGCATTTTTGATGTGTACCCCACAAACGGTCAGCCTGTCCGAATAGAACTGTTCGGGGATGAGATCGACCGCATCGGGTATTTTTCCCCTGAGACTCAGCGCTTTACGGAGTCTGCCCCCGATGAGCTTGCCATTCCGCCTGCAAGGGAGCTTATTGCCGAAGCGGAGGTTAAAGAAGAACTTGGTGAGCTGCTCCGACGGCAGATACGACGCCTCGGCAAAACGGAGAATGCGGACGAGAGGTATGCAAGGGCGATTACCCTGCTTACAGGGGAGCTTGCATCCCTTGAACACGGGATCGAATTGAACAGCCTTGACAAGTACATTCCCATGCTGTATCCCGATGGTGACTGCTATCTCGATTACACGGAGGGTGTCATTATCGTTGTAGACTCGGCGGCGGCTGAGGAAAAGGCGGTCGGTGCCCTTGCCCTTGTGAATCAGAGCCTCACCGATATGACGGAGAATTTCGAGCTGCCTCCCGTGAGGGCCAATTACGGCTACATGAGGGAGTGGGAATCCCTTGAGGATGCTTTCGACAGCGGCGCAAACGGAGGGGTTTTCATTGATTCGCTGAAACGGAATCATCACAATGTAAAGGACGACGGCGTATTCAGTTTTACCATGCGCCATGTTTCTGCCTATTCGGGCAATACGGAGCTGTTTCTCGACGACCTTAAAAACTATACGGCAGACGATATTTTGCCCGTTGTGCTCTTTGCCACGGAGGCGGAGCAGAAAAATGTGAGCGAACTTCTTATTGCGGCAGGGTATACCGTTGCCCCTTGTGACGGTGATAACGGTGCGGAGATGGCCCTCAGTCTTCTCGATTCGGGGAAACGGGTGGTTCTTACCATGGTAGGTGAGTTCCTCGGCGGATATGAGATGACCATGCCGAAGTTTGTGCTTATGGATTATTCCGCAAGTCAGGTGAAGCTGAGCCGTATGCTGTCGTCTCGGATAAAAAAGGGAAAGAAAATTAAAAAGAGTGCCACAGAGGCCATTATGTCCTATGCCGACCTTGAGGTGGGCGACCTTGTGGTACACGCTGCATACGGTATCGGGCAGTATATGGGTCTTGAGAATATGGTCATCGACGGCAGCTCCCGTGATTATGTTCATATAAAGTACGCAGGGACGGATAAGCTGTTCCTGCCCGTGGATCAGCTGGATCTTGTGTCAAAATATATCGGTGCAGGCAGTGATACGGGCATGGTGAAGCTGTCGAAAATGGGCGGCGCAGACTGGACACGCTCAAAAACAAAGGCAAAGACCGCGGCAAAGGAAATGGCGAAGGAGCTTATTGAACTTTACGCAAAACGAAAGCGGACAAAGGGCATCTCTCACGACCCCGACGACGAAATGTGCAGGGAATTTGCCGATGCCTTTGAGTATGAGGAGACGGACGGTCAGCTTGCCGCCATTGAGGATGTGAGACGGGACATGGAGGCTGCCTGCCCCATGGACAGACTTCTCTGCGGCGATGTGGGCTACGGCAAGACTGAGGTTGCCCTTCGTGCGGCATTCAAAGCGGCGGCAGGGGGCCATCAGGTTGCCATTCTTGTGCCCACCACCATCCTTGCCTACCAGCACTACCGGAATTTCCTCAGCAGAATGAGAGCGTTCCCCGTAAAGATCGACATGGTGTCCCGTTTCAGGACACAGAGTGAACAGCAGGCATCCCTCCGAAAACTGCGGCGAGGGGATACGGACATCATCATCGGCACCCACCGCCTTCTCTCAAAGGATGTGGAATTCAAAAACCTCGGGCTCATCATCGTGGATGAGGAACAGCGATTCGGTGTGGCGCAGAAGGAAAAGCTGAAGCAGATCGCCACCAATGCGGATATTCTCACTCTGACAGCCACCCCCATTCCCCGAACTCTCAATATGGCGATGGGCGGTATCGTGGATATGAGTGTCCTTGAGGAAGCTCCGGGTCAGCGTTCTCCCGTCCAGACCTATGTGCTGGAGTTTGATGAGGTGATAATCAACGAAGCCATCCGCCGCGAGCTCAGACGAAACGGACAGGTTTTCTACCTCTACAACCGCGTGGAGGGCATTTACAATGTGGCGAACAGAATCGCAAAGGCGCATCCCGATGCGAAAATTGCCGTTGCCCACGGTAAAATGGAGAGGGAGGAGATCGAGGAGGTCTGGGAGGCAATTATCAAGGGTGAGGCGGATATTTTGGTGTGCACCACCATCATTGAGACGGGGGTGGATGTGCCCAATGCCAATACGCTGATCATCGAGAATGCGGACACCTACGGTCTTTCTCAGCTTCATCAGATCAGAGGCCGCGTCGGTCGTTCCAGCAGACGTGCATTTGCCTACTTTACTTACAGGCAGAACAAGGCACTGTCGGAGATTGCGGAAAAACGGCTTGAGGCGATCCGTGAGTACGCCGCCTTCGGTGCAGGCTTCAAAATCGCTCTCCGTGACCTTGAAATACGCGGTGCCGGCAATCTCCTGGGGGCGGAGCAGCACGGTCACATGGAGGCTGTGGGCTATGACCTCTACATGAAGCTGCTCAGTGAAGCTGTTGTGGAGGAAAAAGGGGATATGGTTCCCCCGAAGCCCGAATGTGCGGTGGATATCCGATGCGATGCGTTCCTTTCAAAGTCGTATATCCCGAAGGCACCTCAGCGAATGGATATGTACAAGAAGATCGCAAGGATAGAGAACGAGGAGGATTACGACGACCTCATCGACGAGCTTTGCGACCGTTACGGGGAGCCTAACTCCTCCGCACTCAACCTGTGCCGCGTAGCACTTATCAAGGCATACGGCGGACGGTGCGGCATCAGAAAGGTGGAGGAAAAGGACGGGGTGATCCGTTTGTATCAGGATAACCTGAACCCGAAGGCGGCACAGTCGCTGGCGGTGAAATACCCCATGTGTCAGCTTAAAGTTATGCTCGGTCAGGCACCCCATCTTGTGATGAAAATGAAAAAAGGGGAGAGAAATACGGACTTTATCATTGAAATTCTGAAGTATTTTCTCTCCGTGACGGAAGGTTGTTTTTGACCTGCAAACCCATAAAACCAAGCCTTTTCGACAAAACGCGAATTGGTCAGCGTTAACTTAAAAAATCTGCTCATGCGGCAGGAAGGAAATCGTGTTAATGAAAAGAATTATTTGTTCAATATCTGCGGCGATTCTTGCGACATCTCTTCTGGTTTCCTGTCAGAGGACAGGAGAGGCAGTCCTTTCCTTTGGGGACAGCGTGATAACGGAGAATCAGTTTGCTTACTATCTCGCAACGTATAAAGCCAATTATCTCACCTCCTATGCGGATATGGAGGATACGAAGGCATTCTATTCTCTTGAGCTGCCAAACGGCATGACGGGGGAGGAGTATCTTTTTTCGGAGACCGTGGGAAACGTGGCAAAGTCCCTTGTCTGCGCGGAGCTGTTTGAGGAGAACGGTCTTGTTCTGTCCTCCTCCGTTACCGATGCGGTGGATTCCTATATCGAAAGCTTCATCGACGACTATGCCGGGGGAGACAAACGTGCGCTGAACAGTGCTCTCTCGGAGTACGGCATCAATGTGGAAATGCTTCGCGAGATCTATCTCATTGAGGAAAAGGGAAGCGCACTTTATGACTATCTCTACGGTGAAAACGGTACCATCGGAGTAACGGAGGCCGAACTTTCAGCTTACTGCGATGAAAATTACGCCAGAGTCCGCCATATCTATATAAACAACAAATACGGCTACGAGATGACGGAGGACGGATATACAGCCCGTGACGAGAATGGCAATTATGTGACCTATGCCCTCTCGGGGGAGGAGCTGGATGCCAAAAACGCAGTTGTTTCCGCCATTGATGAGGCTCTCGCCGCAGGTGAGGATTTCCATGCGGTCTACGAAGCCTATTCCGAGGATAAGTACTACGAAAACGGATACTATCTCTCCCCTCAGATGGACTTTGTGGAGGAAGTGGAGCTTTCCGCTTTCGACCTTGAGGTGGGCGAATGGACGAAAGTGGAATCCGATGTGGGTGTCCACTACATTATGAGGTTGGAGAATGAGGAGCGCCCGTGGGAGAATGAAGCAAATGCGGATTTCTTCGACGGATTTCGCGAGCAGGTGAGCTTTTTGGCTTTCGTGGAGTATGTTGAAGCCTATATTCCCGAGGTTGTGCAAAATGAGGAAAAGCTGGCTGAGTTTTCCGTGGAGGCGTCTCCCGCAAATTACAGATTTTAAGTGAGAAAGGCGCCCTTTCCGTTGGGAGATAATACGGGGAGAGCGCCTTTTCACATATTTGTCACGGGTTTTTCAAGAAAAAAATGCTTTTTCAAAATATTTCCGTTTCATTGGGAGTGTATAATAATATAAAGAAATTTATACTTGTGGAAAGAGGTGAGAAACGTGAGAAAACACATGAAAAAACTTCCAACAATACTTTTGCTGTCCGCTTTGCTTTTGCAGGGATGCGCCGATTTCGGGACGGATTATCCCGAGAGGGGGGAGAACACCGGGGAATCCTATGCCGAAGCCGCACCGCAGTGGGCAGAACTGCCTGTGATACGGTGGGAGGAAAGCGATTATTATTCGGAATATAAAGACGGCGTTTTTATAGATTTGGAAGCCCTGTCCTCAGGCAGCGGATATACGGCGGAAAACTCCGTCATTACCATTACCGAGGAGGGAACCTATGTGCTCACGGGGACTCTTTCCGAGGGACGGGTCGTGGTGGATGCGAAAAAATCGGACCATGTTCGTCTGGTTCTGGACAACACCTCAATCCACTGCACAGATGCCTCTCCCATTGAGGTGAAAAAAGCGGAGCGAGTGACAGTCAGCCTTCCCGAAGGAACAGAAAACAACCTCAGCAACGGCGCCGGGGTGGACTATGAGAATACGGATATTGCAGGAATTCTTTCAAAGTGCAGCCTTGTCATCAACGGCTCGGGAAGGCTCACCGTTTCCGCCTCTTCGGGGGACGGCATCCGTTCAAAGGATACGTTGAGGCTGACGGGAGGCGTCATCACCGTTTCTGCGGCAGACCGAGGATTTATCGGCAAGGATTCCGTTGAAATCAAGGATGTGGAGGCGGATATCAGCTCCGTGGGCGACGGAATAAGGTCGAACAATGATGAGGACTCTGCTCTCGGATATGTGTATATTGAGGGGGGAGACATCAGAATTTCAACGGAGGACGACGGTATCAGCGCGGAAGGCAGAGTTATGATCTGCGGCGGCAGTGTGGAGATAGCAGAGAGCCTTGAAGGAATCGAGGGGAAGGCTGTTGATATAAGCGGCGGTGTGATCAGAGTAAAAGCCTCGGACGACGGACTGAATGCCACGGACGGTACGGGTGATATGGTGGGAATGTTCTCGCAGAATCGGGATGATGAAGCTGCGGATGTGTATATCCGTATCACGGGGGGCGATGTTTTTGTGGATGCCCTCGGAGACGGGGTGGATTCAAACGGTATCGTTGCCCTTGACGGGGGTACCCTTGTGGTAATGGGCCCCGACAACGGCGCGAACGGGTACATGGACACGGCAGGCACATTTTCGATAAACGGCGGAGTATACATGGGCGTCGGTACATCCGCCATGCTTGTTGTCCCTGCCTCGTCATCCTCACAGCAGTCCTTTGTATGGTCGGCAAATGCATTTTATGACGGCGGAAGCATCGTGGAGATAAGGGACGGCGAGGGGGCAACTTTATTTTCGAGGGAAACTGTGCGGCGGTTCAATTCCATCACTTTCTCCTCCCTTGAGCTTGCGGCAGAGACGGAATATTTTGTGTATATCAACGATGAACAGGTGGCGGCTGTTAAGGCAGGCACTGCAAGCGGTGGTACGGGCTCCTTCGGCGGCTTCGGGGGAAATCGCGGCGGCAGAGGGGAAAGACCCGAGATGCCGCAGGGAGGTTTCGGCGGTACTCCTCCCGAGATGCCGAACCGAGGAGAATTTGAAACACGGGAAGGTGACACCATGCCTCCGATGCCCGAGGGAGGTTTCGGCGGCGGTATGCCGACAGACGGGACAAGACCCGAGATGCCGCCTTACGGGAAATGAACTGAAACAGAACAAAAAGCAGAGGATGCCCGGGCTTTGAGCCAAGGAGCATCTTCTGCTTTTTTGTTTGTTGTGTCGTATGGGATTTTATCTCACGGTTCTGCCGAATCTGGGGCCGTATGCCGCGCAGGCTCTGTAATCGGCACCTTCCTTGTCCATACCGAATGCGTTCCATGAAGCAGGACGGAAGATCTTTTCCTCGGGTACATTGTGCATACATACGGGAATGCGGAGCATGGAGCAGAGGGTGATCATATCAGCACCGATGTGACCGTAGCTGATGGCGCCGTGGTTCGCACCCCAGTTGTTCATTACATCATAAGCGGTCTTGAAGGGGCTGCCTTCGCGGCCGTCACAGCGAGGAGCAAACCATGTGCAGGGCCATGTGTAGTCGGTGCGCTTCCAGAGGGTGTCCGTAACCTCGTCGGGGAGGGCAACGGTCCAGCCTTCCGCAATCTGTACAACGGGGCCGAGACCCTGTACAAGATTCAGACGGATCATGGTGCAGGGCATTTCAGCCTTTGTTACAAAACGGGAGGAGTAACCGCCGCCGCGGAAGTAGCCGAGATCGGCAAAGTTCCATGTGGTGTTCTCGATGATAGCCTTCTGATCCGCTTTTGTGACATTGTACCATTCCTTCATTACAGGTACGCCGTTTTCGTCCCGAGCTTCGCCGTTTGCGTCAAGGCAGCAGGCACCGGAGTTGATGAGATGGATGAAGCCGCCGTTTTCCTTTGCCGCACCTTCGACCTCGTAGCCTGTGGCTCTCCGTACAGCCTCGGGGCTCCAGTAGGTACGAACATCGGCGAACATCTGGGGACGGTTGGTGAGCAGCTTCATAAACAGCATACTGAGACCGTTCAGAACGTCGTTTTCCGTAGCGAGAATGTAGGGCTCACGAGCACCGTTCCAGTCGAAGGAGGTGTTGAGCAGTGCTTCCGCAAAGTCTGCATTTGGGTAGAAGTCAGTCCACTGTCTCTGTCCCTGGAAGCCTGCGGCAATGGCGTTGTGACCTACCATTTCTTCCTCACGGCCTTCGGGAAGATTGGGATTGCCGTTCATGAGGTCCTTGATGATGACCATCATCTTAACAACAAATTCCCACTGCTCATCCTTTGCGGCACGGTCCTTCTGCATTTCAGGGGGGTTCTTGTCGAAGCCTTCGATGCAGTTTGCCTTTGTCCATTCCATAGCCTTCTTGAACTCGGCTTCGTCGTAGATGCCCTCGGACATACGGCGGATAATCTCCACCTCGTCCACGGATTCCACTCTCATGCCGAGATATTCTTCAATGAAGCGAGGGTCGATCTGGGAGCCGCCGATGCCCATGCAGACGGAGCCGATCTGGAGATAACTCTTGCCTCTCATTGTGGCAACGGCAACCGCGGAGCGAGCGAAACGAAGGATCTTTTCCTTAACGTCACAGGGGATGTTTGTCACCTCGTCAAGATTCTGTACATCGTGACCGTAGATGCCGAATGCGGGGAGACCCTTCTGTGCGTGTGTGGCAAGAACGGAAGCGAGATAAACCGCACCGGGGCGCTCCGTGCCGTTGAAGCCCCATACCGCCTTGATGGTTGTGGGATCCTGGTCCATGGTTTCGGAGCCGTAGCACCAGCAGGGAGTCACGGTCAGGGTGATGTCAACGCCCTCTTTTTTGAATTTGGCCTCGCAAGCCGCCGCTTCCGCTACACGGCCGATGGTGGTGTCTGCGATAATAACACGAACAGGCTCGCCGTTGGAATAACGGAGATTTGCGGAGATCAGTTCAGCAGCGGCTGTTGCCATGCTCATGGTCTGATCCTCAAGGGATTCTCTTACCTTCAGAGGACCTCTTCTTCCGTCGATGACGGGACGAATACCGATTACGGGGTAATCACCGATCAATCTTGATACAGCCATATTGATAAATCCTTTCATATATGTTTGTTTTGTTTTTTATGAT
>SVSU01000078.1 GCA_015064135.1 Oscillospiraceae bacterium | reverse complement strand
CATTTCTCGAGAGAGGTTCTGGACGGCGCTCCCATGGACTATGTTCCCGAGCAGGGTGTGAACATGATCAAGCTCCTGTCCGCAATTTACGAGTCTGCAAAGACCGGACGCGAAGTTGTTCTTGACTGATTCTGCAAGTCATATTCAAAAAGGAATCGTTTTGCATGAAAGCGGTTCCTTTTTTTGTTTTCTCCTCCATTCCCCGTTCCTTTTCCTCCGAAAAAATACCATGCAGGAATAGCACAAAAGATAAACAACAAGCGCCGCGCCGTCCGGAATTGCTAACAAATACCGCAGTCCATTCACCAAAAGCACCGTCACCGCACATTCCGCCGCAGGAGTGAGAAAATACCGCAAAATCCCCTGCTTCTTCCCCACGATCCTCACCATACGGCGTATGCTCGCCGTGAGATTCATGATCTCGCACACCCACACCGTCACCACATAGCCGTAAATACCCATCAAAGGGGTCAGCAAAACTACAAGAATCAGGCTTGCAAAGGCATCCACGGTGTTGACCTTCATGATATATACCTGTTCCCCAAGCCCCTTCAGAATGGCGTCACAGGCGGTATCCAGATACATAAAGGGGACAAGAAGCCCCATAACTTTTATAAAATGCCCCACTTCCCCGTTATTGTAGACCGCCATGCCCAAACCGTCAGCAAATGTGACAAAAAGTCCTGCGGCACAAACGGAGCAGACAGCGGTGCAATCAAATACACGATGGGTGATATGACGTACCCGTCCCATATTCCCCGTGGCGGCACACTCCGTGATCTCGGGTATCAGCAGCCCCGTGAAGGAGGATATCACCGCATAGGGGAACATGATAAGCGGAAAAGCCATGCCGTGAAGAACACCGTAGGACGCTAATGCAGAGGAGGAGGAAGCTCCCATCTTCTTCAACCCTGCCGGGATGGCAAGATGCTCTGCCGTTGTAAGTCCTTGTCTCAGATATGCGCCTACGGCAGTTGGGAGGGATATGTTCGCCGCATCCCGAAAGGACGTGTCAAGACGAACGGATGAGCCCTTTTTCGCGAGTCTTGTGCCCTTTGGATGCTTTGAATCGGTCAGATAGAAAACAAGGCACATGACAAATGACCACGCCTCCGCCACGGCACTTCCCCCCACCACGGCAAGGCAGGCATATTCCACGGAACGGAATGGGGTGATAAGGACAAGGGCGGTGGTCGTTACAAGGATTTTTATCCCCTGCTCCGTTACGGAGATAACAGCATTCTTGTAAACCTTTCTCGTCCCCGTAAAATACCCGGAAACGGCAGAAGAAAGAGAAATGGGGGGCAAACTGACCGCCAGAACTTTCAGGGAAAGAACGGTTCGCATATCTCCGAGAAAATGTTCTGCAATAAAATCGGCGGAGAAGAACAGGACCACCCCGGTGAGCACACCGAAAAGACCGCTGTACAGGCAAACGGATCGGCAAACGCGATTCATGGCATAGCGATAATCGGCGCGAGATGCTCCCATCTCCTCAAGGAGAGCGCATTTCTCCGCCGTCAGCCTGACGGATGCCAGATTGACAGCAGATGTTGCAACGGTGACAGCAAAGCCGTACACATTCATAACAAGAGTAAAAAGACCCATGCTCTCCGCACCGATCTTCCCCGTCACATAGGCGTTAAAGCTGACCGCCGCCCCTCGAAGAAGGACACTTACCACAGATAACAGCGCGGCATTATAAAAAAACGTTCGTGTGCGATTCAAATGAAAAACTCCCTCCGCAATGTCGGTTGATATCAACCTATGCGGAGGGGGAAATTTTTATTCTTTATGTGTTTTACGAGGGCTGACTTTCACAAACTCATTCAAGCGCCACATCAATGCCCAATTCCTCATCGATATAACTCTTTATCTTCTTCATATCGGTGAGCATATCCTCTTTTTTCCTCGGGTCTCTGAGAAGGGCTGCCGGGTGATAAACAGCAGTCATGGAAAAACCGCCCTTTTTCACGATGGTGCCATGCTCTTTTGTGATCTTGTAACCGGGGTCTATGAGCCGCATGGCGGAGATTCTTCCGAGGCACACAATGATCTTCGGACGAATGAGCTTCACCTGCTCACGAAGATAACCGATGCACATCTCCTGCTCTTCCGGCTTCGGATCGCGGTTCTGCGGCGGCCGGCATTTCAAAATATTTGCGATATACACACGACCTCGGTCAATTCCAACCGCCTCCAGATATTTATCAAGAAGCTTTCCCGCAGCCCCCACAAAGGGAATTCCCGAAAGATCCTCCTTTTCCCCCGGCGCCTCTCCGACGAAAAGCACATCGGCGTGGGGATCCCCTGTCCCGAACACACAATTTGTCCGCGTTTGATGGAGAGGACATTTCGTGCAAGCCTTACACATGGCTTCAAGTTCTTCAAATGTCATGATTTTATCAACACCTTTCGGTTGGGATTTAAAGTGTGGGGCAAATGGGGAGGTTATGCGGTTCACTCATATATCCGCCCCGAAACGGAGCATTTTTACAATGTAGTCCGTGATGCCGTCATCCTGTATATTGTACGCCAGAGGGATGGGATGACCGATACCGGAGGCGATAAAGCTGACGCTGCAGTTTTGGGTCAGCGTTTTCCCGGTGCCGATGTCTCCCTGAGACAGCCTTGAAAAAACAGAATTGATAATACCGCCGTGAGAGATTGCGATAACTGTCCTGCCGCCGCTTACCTCCAAAATCTCATCGAATGCACGGTACATTCTGGATGCTGCCTGCGGCACGGATTCAACGGGAACCGCCTGTTTTTCGCCCCGCGGGAAGAGTTTTCGTCTTTCTTCTACCGTCAGCCCCGAGAGAGCACCATAGTCCCTTTCGTTGAGCGATTCGCAAACAACAGAGTCGATACCGAGCCTTTTGGCAATACACTCTGCGGTGTCTTTTGCTCTGGACAAGGGAGATGAGCAGACAACGGAAGGTGTGAATCCGCTTGCTTTCGCTGCTGCAAGATATTCCGCAAGCTTGGCGGATTGCTCCCGTCCCGTGTCATTGAGGGGAATATCTTCCCGTCCCTGAAGCCGTTTTATAAGGTTCCAGTCGGTCTGACCGTGACGGATAAGGCAAATGAGACTGCGGCCTTCAAGGAGATAATGGGCAGCTTGAGAGGGGGAGGCGAACAAATAGGGTGTTGTAGGCAGTGTGCGCCCTTTTTTGACCTGATGTGCCATGATAAATCCCCCCTCCGATAATTTACATATTTTTCTATTGTATATTATACCCCATAATCCGCACATTGTCAACGGTCGGGCGGGGGAAAATGCTGTTTAGCGTGGGAGATAAAGGGGATGTTTGACAAATTCATTGACTATTTCTCCTGACGGTAAAAAGGAACAAACAACGGAGAGGTTCAAAAAAAAATGTGTTCCTCTCCTTTTTTGATGCAAAAGCCGTGGTTTTTTCCATCTTTATCTTGATTTTTCATATTGTTTTCTGATATAATAGTATATTGAAAAAATATATCATTTCGGAGTATTATATGGCAGCAAGCGAAAAGCAGAAGCATATACGCAATTTTTCCATTATCGCACATATCGACCACGGCAAGTCCACCCTGGCGGACAGAATTCTTGAATTCTCCAATACTGTGGAGGCCCGTGACATGGAGGAACAGCTCCTCGACAACATGGAGCTTGAAAAGGAGCGCGGTATTACCATCAAGGCGCGCGCAGTACGAATCGATTACAAAGCCCCCGACGGTGAGCAGTATGCCCTCAACATGATCGACACCCCCGGTCACGTTGACTTTAACTATGAGGTTTCCCGTTCCCTCAACGCCTGCGAAGGTGCCCTTCTCGTTGTGGATGCCACACAGGGTATCGAGGCGCAGACCCTTGCCAATGCCTATCTCGCCGTGGACGCGGATCTTGAGATCGTCCCCGTTATCAATAAATTAGACCTTCCCTCCGCCCAGCCCGACAAATGCAAGTCGGAAATCGAAGATGTTATCGGTATTCCGGCAGAGGATTGCCCCATGGTTTCCGCAAAAACGGGGCTCAACATACAGGACGTTATGACCGCCATTATCCGCGATGTTCCGCCGCCTCAGGGAGATGAAACAGCGCCGCTGAAGTGCCTTGTTTTTGACTCCGTTTACAACAGTTATCTGGGAGTTGTGGTATACATCCGTGTTATGGAAGGCACGCTCAGTGAAGGCGAACGGATCCGCATGATGAACACGGGAGCCGAGTTTGATGTGGTGGAAGTGGGCGTCATGGACCCCTTCGGACTTCGCCGCACAGGAAGCCTTTCTGCCGGTGAGGTTGGCTATTTTACCGCCTCCATCAAGAATGTTGCCGACACCCGTGTAGGTGATACCGTGACCCATGCGGAAACCCCTGCCGATGAGGCACTGCCCGGCTTTAAGAAGGTGCAGTCCATGGTATATGCCGGTATTTATCCTGCCGACGGTTCAAAGTACAACGAAACAAAGGATGCTCTTGAAAAGCTTCAGCTCAACGATGCCGCCTTTACCTTTGAGCCCGAAACCAGTATCGCCCTCGGCTTCGGATTCCGCTGCGGCTTCCTCGGACTTCTTCATATGGAGATCATCGAGGAAAGACTGGAGCGAGAATTCAATCTTGACCTCATCACAACAGCCCCCAGCGTTATCTACAAGATAGAAAAGAAAACGGGTGAGGTCATCTACATTGACAACCCCACCAACTATCCCCCCACCGATGAGATCGAAACGGCATTCGAGCCCATGGTTGCGGCATCCATTATCACCCCTACCGATTATGTGGGCGGCATCATGGAGCTTTGCCAGGACCGACGCGGCACGTTTATTGACATGAAGTATCTCGACACCACCCGTGTGGAGCTTCACTATAAGCTGCCCCTTAACGAGATCATCTACGACTTCTTTGACGCCCTCAAGAGCAGAAGCCGCGGATATGCATCCCTCGACTATGAGATGGAAGGCTATGTGGCAAGCAATCTGGTGAAGCTTGACTTCCTCCTCAACGGAGAGATGGTGGATGCGCTGACCTTCATTGTTCACCAGGAAAAGGCATATGCCAGAGCCCGTAAGATCGCCGAGAAGCTGAAGGACAACATTCCCCGTCAGCTCTTTGAGGTACCCATTCAGGCGGCGATCGGCTCCAAGGTTATTGCCCGTGAGACGGTAAAAGCTCTGCGCAAGGACGTTCTTGCCAAGTGCTACGGCGGTGACATCACCCGTAAGAAGAAGCTCCTTGAAAAGCAGAAAGAGGGTAAAAAGAAGATGCGCCAGCTCGGAAGCGTACAGGTTTCCCCCGAGGCATTCATGGCAGTGCTCAAGCTGGACGACAATGACTAACGATGTGAATATACAGCATTTCAGTGCGTAGGTGCAGTTGATTCACATCCAAAAATCCTTTGAAAAGTGGAAAGGCACTTTTCATCGGCTTCGCCGAACAGGATTTTTCAACGTTAGGTTTGGGAATATACTGCATTTCAGTGCGTAGGTGCAGTTGAGTCCCCTTCCCCACACACAGCACCAACTACATTTGATATAAGTACAAAAGTTTTTGAGGGAGTTTGAGGGAACTTTTTTCAAAAAGTCCCCTCATTATACCATCATGCAAATAGATACAAGCGATTACAAACGGCTCGGGCTGTATTTTCACATCCCCTTCTGCCTTTCAAAATGTGCATATTGCGACTTCAATTCCGCCGTTCCCCAATCCGCGGAACTGATGAGCCGCTATGTGACAGCACTCATTGCTCATATGGAGCAGTATCGTTCCGCAACGAAAGGATACGAGCCCGATACGGTATTCATCGGCGGCGGAACCCCAACAGCCCTTCCCCCCGAGGAGCTTGTCAGGCTGATCCGCGCCATCCGGAAAAATTTCAAGCTGACAAAATACGCGGAGTTTACCATAGAAGCGAATCCTGCCACCGTTTCCTTTGCGGGACTGAAGCATCTCCACCGTCTCGGGGTAAACCGCATCAGCTTCGGCTGTCAGAGCGTTCATGACAACGAGCTGAAGGCACTGTCCAGACGGCATACGAGAAAGGATTTTGTCCGTTCCTATCGTATGGCAAGGGACGCGGGATTTGACAACATCAATGTGGACCTCATGTTCGGCATCCCCCATCAGACCCCCCATTCCCTCAGCCATACCATTTCCTATATTGCCTCTCTGAACCCCGACCACATCTCACTCTATGACTTGAAGATAGAACCGGGAACCGCTTTTTATCGGAATTACGACGAAATCTCTCCCCATCTCCCCTCGGACGATGCGGAAGCGGATATGTATCTTTCCTCCGTGGAGCAGCTCAGAAGTTACGGATATATGCAGTATGAAATTTCCAACTTTGCACGCCGCGGATTCATGTGCCTGCATAATATGAAATACTGGAACTGCGAAGAATATCTGGGCTTCGGTGTGTCCGCACATTCTTATTTCAACGGAAACCGCTTTTCCTTTACCCCCGACATACAGAAATATATGGATGGGGTTGTCAAGGGCTCAAAGGTCAATATCACCTCCGAAAGTGAAGCTGTGGAAGAAAGAGAACGGCTGGGCGAATACATCATGCTGCGCCTCCGACTGGCTCAGGGCATCGATGATCGCGAGTTTATCCGACGTTTCGGGTATTCCTTTGAGAATCTCTATGGCGGAAAACTGGCGCGGTATCTGAAGGGCGGCTACATGAGGGAGCGAAACGGAGTATACGCCCTCACGCCGAAGGGGATGTTCGTTTCCAACTATATTTTGTCCGATATTCTTGAATTTGAGGATCTGGGACGCTATGATTTTACATAAGGAGGATAATCCATAATGTTATTCGGTAAGAAAAAGAATATTACGCTCTCCATTGAGGGGATGCACTGTGCTCACTGTTCTGCAAAAGTTGAAAAGGTGCTGAAAGAGCTCGGCTGCAGGGCAGTTGTGGATTTGGCGGCAGGAAAAGCGGATGTCACGGCTCCCGAAAAGCTCACCGATGCGGAGATCGCCGAAGCTGTAACAAAAGCAGGCTTCCCTTCCCGTGTGATGTAAATATTATAAAGAAAACAAGAAAAGCGTCTGTTTACCAAATCGGTTACAGGCGCTTTTGTGATGTGGGAGTGGGATGGTTCGCTTACAGCCAAGGCTGCATCTTACTCCCACTCGATAAATTCAGTTTGCACGTTGGAGAATTTTCCGTGAGGGAAATTCTCGGGAGTGGGGCAGTTCACTTACAATTCAAAGTGCATCTTATTCCCACTCATGGGACGGTTCGCTTACAATTTAAACTGCATCTTACTCCCTCAACAAATCAAGCCGCACGTTGGAGAAAAACGGTCGGCTGAAAGTCTCCATCGGAGATTTTCAGCCGATGAAAGATGGTGGGTCCCATCTTTCAAGTTTTTCTCGGGAGTGGGGCAGTTCACTTACAATTTAAACTGCATCTTACTCCCTCAACAAATCAAGCCGCACGTTGGATAAAAACGGTCGGCTGAAAGTCTCCATCGGAGATTTTCAGCCGATGAAAGATGGTGGGTCCCATCTTTCAAGTTTTTCTCGGGAGTGGGACGGTTCGCTTACAATTCAAACTGCATCTTATTCCCACTCGATATTCAATTCAAATGTGTCCTTGATAAAGCGGATGCGTTCCTTAACAGTGTCGTCTGCCGCTTCCCATGCCTCATCCAGTGCCGCCTTCATCTGCCCGGCGAGACCGTCGGTGCTGTAAACAAAATTGTCAAGCATGGCGTAAATAAGCTCGCCGTACTGGATGTAGTGCTCCCGTCCGTTGTCCCATCCTTCTTTGAGGAGTCGGTAATACTCCTGCATGGGCTCCGATGCCGCACCGTAGACCTTATCGCAGTATTCAACGATCAATGCGTCCACGTCCTCCTCGGGGTTCCAGCTCAGCTTGTGGTAGATCCAGAACACCATACCGTTGAGAAGCCAGCCCTCGTGGTTTGTGGTGATCCCTGTTTCCTCATTTACGGGAAGCATGACCCGTGTGCTGTAATAGTGCTCTCTGCCATCGTCATTGAATCCCTCGGGCTGGAGTCCCGTAAAGCCGCTTTCGGCGTAATAACGGAGATCCGAGGCGATCCTGTCCCAAATCGGGCGGCAGTAGCTCAGGGACACCATATAGCATCCGTAATAATTGTACATCAGAACATTGTTGGTCTTTGCCTTCCAGTTTTCAAGATTATTGTAAATGGAAGTGTTGTCACCACCCTCCCTCGCATCGATGGAATCCGTAATATCCTCGTAAATCGGGGCAAATTCCACAAGAAGGGCAGGGTCAATATCGCATCTCGGCGGCGTTTCCGTAAAGGTGTATGCAAATGTACCTATGGTCACATCGGGGTATTTCTCCGTTACGATTTTTGCAATTTTATTAAGGAAGGAATAGTAAACCGTGGGGATATAATCCTCGTCGCCGGGGTTCACAAACTGACCGGGAGCATATTCAAAGGGTTCCTTATCCTCGGGTGCATTTCTCTCCATGGGAAGGTCTTCTATCCCCAGAAAAACATGGTCGGTGTTATCATTTTCAACAATGGAGATCACGCTTGCGGCAATGGCTTCCGCAGTAAGATCGCTCCAGAAATTCACCTGAGGTGAGCTGTCGGGGGAGAGATGCTTTCCATATTCGTCCGTATTCCAGTATTCGTCAATTTCGGGATCATAGAGAGGACTGTTTTTGACCATCCACTTGAGATTGTGCCCTGCCATTGCATGAGCAAAGGGGGAGGGGGTCATCTTGTTGCGGTTCATCAGCACGCTTGTTCGTGTATCGTTTGCATCTCCGTAACCCGCAAGATTCCATGTACGGATGGCGAAGGGAGACTTTTCACGGTAATCTGCCTGTGTCACTTCAATGGTAGGCATCTCCGTGTGAATGAGTCCCACATTCTCGTCGGCGCTGACCCATATGATGCCCATGTTTTCTTCGATGAAGTCGTATGCTCCGTTCATGGCACCCTTCGGGTTGGCGCCGAAAATGTAAATCTTCCCGTCGTGCTGTCTTATTGCAAAGCCGTCGTCTCCGTAGCGCTCCCGGTCTCCCACACTGCCAAGTTCACGAAGCCACGCAAGGTCCTCGGGGAACATCTCCTCAAGCTCGGGCAGGCTGTCGGGGGTTGCAATGATAATGGGCAGACTTCCCTCCTGCACCGCATTTTCCACAGCCACATCCGCACCGCTTACCAGTTTAACGTGATAAGCCAGCTCCTCCGCCGCCGTCTTTTCCGTGTCAGATACACCTGACGGAATCACAATGTGCGCCTTAGCCGCACCGTTTTCGGTTATCAAAAGGCTTGCCGTCTCCTCGGATGTGTTTTCGGTCTCACTCATTTCAACATTGTTCTCCGCCGAAAGGGTTTCGCCTGCACCGCCGTCTGCACACGACGCAAAGGCCGAGGCGAGAAGCAGGGATGCAAGAATCAGGGAAATGACACGCTTCATATCATTTACATCTCCTTAATTATAATGGACTTGATTGGCTTTTGTATCAGTATATAGAAAAATATGCCGAAAATCAAGTGCAAAACCTTCTAAAAAACAAATTGTTTTTGTCTGATTTGTAGAAAGAATCACAAAAGCGAAAAAAACAAAAAAGCCGCCGCACCCACGGTAATATTCTCGGATATTCTCCGCTGTGCGGCAGCTTATATGTTTTAATTCAGTTTAATCCTTTGTGATGCCGAAATCAGTGATATTCGGGCAGCCATCCCTTGTGTGCTTCGATCAGGTCGTCACACATTGCAACGATATCGTCAATGGAAAGCTCGGAGGATGTATGGGGATCCATCATTGCTGCCTGATAGATGTATTCCTTCTTCTTTGTAACAGCCGCCTCGATTGTGAGAAGCTGAACATTGATGTTTGTCATGTTCATTGCGGCAAGCTGCAGAGGAAGTGCAGGCTGGCGGCAGGGCTCAATGCCGTACTTGCTTACCATACAGGAAACCTCAACGCAGGCCTCATCGGGGAAGTTGGGAATCAGACCGTTGTTGATAACGTTTCCGCCGATCTTGTAAGGCTTGTCTGTTACCATAGCCTCCATGATGTAGGACGCATACTCATGTGTGCGCTCGTGGGACAGGTCGCCTGCGAGAAGCTTTTCGCGTTCTTCTTTCCAACGGTTGATGAGGTATTCGCAGGTCTGAGGATACTGGTCGAGGGGAATATGATA
>SVSU01000077.1 GCA_015064135.1 Oscillospiraceae bacterium | reverse complement strand
CTCTCACCTTAAGAGGACCTCTTCTTCCGTCGATGACGGGACGAATACCGATTACGGGGTAATCACCGATCAATCTTGATACAGCCATATTGATAAATCCTTTCATATATGTTTGTTTTGTTTTTTATGATACATTTATCATATCACAAACTGCCTGAAAATGCAATGGGAGGGACAAATCTTCAGGCGTTTTTTGCCTGTTTTTTGTTGCCTTTCCCCTTTTTTTATGCTATAATACACATAATCATACAAAAAAACACAGTGAAAGTATAAAGGAGAAATCTATGAAACGCACAGTATCCCTTTTTCTTGCGGTGATCATGCTTGCAATGAGCTTTTCATCATGTCAAACCAAAGAGAATATTGAAACCGAGCAGACGATTGTTCAATCCGAAACCGAGCAGGCCGAAACCGAGTCCCAAGCCGCCGAAGAAGTGGCTCTTGTCACCGAAAACGGAGAGGCACGCGCCCACATCGTCCTTTCGGCGAACGCGGATCAAAACGAACGGTATGCGGCGGAAGAGCTTTGCTATCATATCGAGAAGGTGAGTGGTGCCGCGGTCCCCGTGACCGATACCGTGAGCGAGGGCAGCCTTCCCATTGTCATCGGTACCCCCGATACCGTCCCCGAACTTGAGACCCTCTTCCCCGAGGACCTCACATGGCTCCGTGAAGTCGGCACGGTAGGCGGCAGAGAGCGTTGGGGCGAGGACGGCTTTGCCATCCGTACCCATGAGGGGAAGATTTATATCTTCGGTGCCGTGTCCCGGGGTGCGCTGAATGGGGTGTACGATTTTATCGAGGAGAACCTCGGTGTGCTGTGGATCCGTGCGGAGGAGGACATCGGACTTTTCTATGACGAAATGCCCACCATTACGGTGGAAAAGACGGATTACAGGGAGAAATCTCCCTTTGCCGTCCGCGGCCTGTCCCAGTATTGCAGTGTGCCCACGGTATCCAAGTATTCCGAAACCATGCGCCTGCATTCCCGCAACAAGTACAATTTCGCTGCCACCCAGGGGCTCATTTTCCCCGACATCATCGCAGGGGAAGCGGCGCTGGGACTGCAGTCCATCGTGGCGGGACACAATATCAAGTACTGGCTCACCACAAGTCCCGCCTATGACCCGAACGAACGGGAATACTGGGCAACGGATGCCAATGGCAACCACGGTACATACGAAAGCTCATGGCAGGTCAACATCTGGAGCAAAAAAACCATCGACACCATTGCGGCAAGCGTGCTCCACTCCCTTGACACGACGATGGAGACCAATCCCATCCATCATGTGGGCATCTGCCCTGAGGATCATTTTTTCAGCAGGGATCGTTACTATCCCGAGGACAGCACTCCCTTTGAATATGCCCCCGGTCAATTTGTGAACCCCTGGGAGGAAGATTTCATCAGCACCGTGTATTTTGTGTTTCTCAACGACATTGCCCGTCAGGTGAGGGAAAAGTACCCCGATGTGTACATCGTGACCTACGGCTACGGCGATGCCATCGTGCCGCCGCGGTGTGAGATCGAGGACAACGTGCTGGTCATCTTCTGCAGCATTCAGGAGGACCTTTCCACGCATGATATGACCATTGTCACATCGGAATTCGCGGAAAACAACTATAAGCATTTTGTCGCATGGTCGGAGAAGACCCCCAATCTCCTCTGCTACGCTTACTACGGCTGTTACCTGACGGCGGGCTATTACGAGCGTCCCATCTGGCACAGAATGCAGAACGATCTCCAAACCTATGCTTCGCTCGGCATCTCCGGCATGACCCCGGCAATCTACCTGGATGACGACTCCCTTTGCGATCTGGGACAACAGAACTGGGGCTTCAACAGTCTCCAAATCTGGGAGATGAACATTCTGACTCACTGGATGTACGCAAAACTGGCATGGGATCCTTACGCGGACGTGGATGCCCTCATTGACGAATTCTGCGACAGGGTGTACGGAGACGCCTCCGATGCCATGCAGGAATACTACTACTATGTAAAGCTGGGCTGGGAAGAAGGCACACGGCTCATGGCGGAGGAGTGGAATGTGTTCCAGAAGTGGAATACGAACCCCGTTTCTTACTTTGACTACTACCTTGACATTGAGGTGGACGGGGTGTACATTCTTGACGCCATCCGCGCCGCCCTTGACAAGGCATGGGAAGCGGCAGACGACCGTGCGAAGGGCTACATCCGCCGTCCCCGTGAAGCATTCGCCAATTTCGAGGCGTATGTGGACGCGGACAGAACGTTGAATTGATGATGGGTTGACGTAATAATTCCATGATGAAAGGACAAATTACATGAAACGCACATTATCCCTTTTTCTTGCAGCTCTTATGCTGTCGGTAAACTTTACCGCCTGCGGAGTCGGGGAAAACACGGAAACGGAGCAGACGGAAACGCAGCCCGGAACCGAGCAGGCCGAAACCGAATTTGCCGCAGAAGGACTCGATTTTGTCACCGAAAACGGCGAAGCGAGAGCCCATATCGTCACCCCCGACGGTGCGGAACAGCTTGAGCAGTATGCGGCAGAGGAGCTTGCTTACCACATCAAAAAGGTAAGCGGTGCAGAGGTAGCGGTTGTCACCGAAAAAACGGGAGATGGCTTACCCATCATCATCGGTACCCCCGAAACCGTTCCCGACCTTGCAGAGCTTTTTTCCGAGGATATTGAATGGCTGAAAACCCTCACAGATGAGGACGGCAGACGCTGGGGAGACGACGGCTTCGCAATTCGTCGGATGAATGAGGCACTCTACATATTCGGCGCGACTCCCCGTGGTGCGCTGAACGGTGTGTATGACTTTATTGAAGAAAACCTGGGCGTTCTGTGGGTTCGCGCCAATGAGGAAATCGGTCTCGTTTACGATGAAATGCCCACCATTACCGTTGCAAAGGCGGATTACAGGGAAAAATCTCCCTTCCAACGCAGAGGAACCTCCTTCGGCTGTGAATCCGTTGAGGGTACGCAGATCCTGTATGCGCGCAATAAACTGAATACGGTCAACGGCGGCGGTAAGATCAACAAAGTGAACGGTGTGTGGGAAGTAAAAGAGATCTGGATTGCAGAACACGACAATTTGGGCCACTGCATGAAGTTCTGGGTGTGGAACAGCCCGATCTACGACCCTGAATGCACCGAGTACTGGAATGTGGACAGTTTTGGAACCCCCATTCCAAACGAGATCAGCCAGATCAACTTCTGGAGCGAACGTACCCTTGAAACCGTGACAGCAGCGATCCTTGAACTTTTGTCACAGCACCCCGATCTCAGAACCGTTCCCATTGCCATTGAGGACGGTCTCCTCGAGCCTGAGCACTGCTATAATCCCCCGTACAGCGAACAGCCCTTCGAGTATGCCCCCGGTCAGTTTGTTGACCCCGGTGACAAGGCGTTTTATTCCACCGTTGTGTTCACCTTTGTCAACAAGGTGGCAAAGCGCGTGGCAGAGGAATATCCTGATGTGGAGCTTTTGACTTATGCCTACCATGATGCAGAGGTTCCGCCCCTTTGCGAGATCGAGCCCAATGTGGGTGTTGTGTTCTGTCCCATTACGGGCTGCGCGGCAGATGAGGTTACAAATCCCGAAAACCCCCACAACAAATATGTGTATGAGCTTGCAGAGCAGTGGAGCGAATACCCCGAGGTTGGCGTTGACGTGGGCATTTACGAATACTATTTCTCCTATGGTGCCATTGCGGATTACGAGAGACCCATCTGGTACAAGCTGCAGTCCGATTTCCGATATTTTGCACAGTGCGGCTTTAACTGCATTGTTTCCGAGGGAAGTGCCGATACGGAGGACGTGGTTCATGTGTGGTCTCAGAAACCTTACAGCACAATGTGGGCAATGAACAGCCTCACCTGTTGGATCTACTCCAAGCTTCTGTGGAATCCCGAGGAGAATGTGGACGAGCTGATAGAATATTTCTGCGACAAAGTCTACGGGGACGCATCGGAGCATATGCAGGAGTATTACAGCACACTTTACCGCGGATGGACGGAAGGCGAGAGCGAGAACCTTTGCTGGAACTACAAGATTACCACGGATTTCTATCTGGACTATTTCGTGTATCAGACCGATATTGAAGCAGACCTCATCGCATCACTCCGCAAAGCCTACGATGCCGCAGATGATGTGGGAAAGGAACGGATACGCTACATCAAGGAAACCTACGAAGCGGCGTTCCCCGAGGTGTAAAGTAACCCCGACAATATTTTGCAAACAAGAAAACCGGGGCAGGGAATCAAACCTTGCCTCGGCTTTTGTTGTCAGATTGATTTACTTCAGCAGCTCGGGTACATTCTGTTCGCCGTACACCTTTTCCCAGTCGTTGGAGAAGGAATTGATGGCGGTGTTCGTCAGAGGGTGGAAGATCAGAGACTCGAACAGATCGGGGTTGATGGTGATGGAGTGGGTACCAACCATAGCACACTTATGAACCTGCTCCACGGTCTTGAAGCTTGCCGCCAGAACCTTTGTGGGGAGCTTGTAGATATTGAAAATATCAACAATTTCAGAAACAACGTTTACGCCGTCGGATACGATGTTGTCAAGACGGTTTACATAGGGAGCAACATAATCCGCACCGGCAACGGAGGCGATGAGTGCCTGCTGCTGGGTGAAGATGGCGGTCATGGTAACGCCGATGTCGTTTTCTTTGCACATAGCGGCGGCACGGAGCCCTTCGGCTGTGATCGGAATTTTGATGAAGAACTGTCCGCCTACAAGGGACTTGAGCATGGTAGCCTCGGCGAGAATGTCCTCGGCGGTTTCCGCTGTTGTCTGTACATGAAGGGCGCGCTTCAGACCGATGATCTCGCGAATGCCGCAGATGAGTTCTCTGAAATCACGATTCTCCTTTGCGATGATGGTGGGGTTGGTGGTAACACCTGTTATGGGATAGTACTTACAGCAATGGCGGATGGCTTCCAGGTTGGCGGTGTCAACTAAATACTGCATATTTTACCTCTCCTGCCGCATCTTTGCGGCTTTTTTCTTTTATCTTTGACTCATCAGTATTGTATCACCATTCCCCTTTTTTGTCAAATTTCCCCTTTTCCCCAAAACAGGACAGTTTTCAGCCTGAACTGCGGTTATACGAAAGTGCATTTGGCGATAATTGACAAAAAGCACCCTTTTGTTTGTGCGCATCGACGAAAACGGAGGGAGAATCGACAATTTATTCTACATCTTTTAAAGGCAGTTATTGACGGGGTGAGAAAAAAATGATATACTACTTTCAAAAGGTAACCTTACTGAAGGGCAGCAGAGAGGTGAGTGCCATGTACGATATCATCCGTGTTTGCGACAATGTTTACGATGGATTCTATAACGAAAAATGCATCATTGATTTCACCATTCCCAAAACTAATCATGCGGTGCCTGTGCTGATCTGGTTCCACGGAGGCGATTTGGAGTCGGGAAGCCGTCACGAGGGCTTTATCGGACGGTTGGCGGCAGAATACGGTGTGGCAGTGGCATCTGCCGACTATCGTACATATCCCGATGCCGCGTACCCCGATTTTTTCAACGATGCGGCAAGAGCCTGTGAGTTTGTTTGGAATTACGGGCAGTCAACGGGGCTGTTCAACCGATATTTCATCGGTGGGGCAGAGGCAGGTGCCCACATTGCCATGATGCTCTATTTCAACCCCGTGTATATGCGCGAGTTTGTCATGAGCCCCGACCTGTTTCACGGCTATATCTTCGACGGGGGACATCCCACCTCCCATCCCGCGGTGCTGAAGGAGCGCTGTATTGACGGAAGAGCAGTGCGTATTGACAAATCAGCCCCCATTTACTATATAGATACGCCGCCGTCTGCAGAGTCGGATCGTCCGCCTGTGCTCATCACCTCGGCGGAGCACGAAATTGAGGGAATAGGTGCCCGAAACGATATGCTTCGCTGTGCTATGCTTGATTTCGGGTACAGTCCCGAAAAGGTGGAACGGACGGTAATGAGAGGATTCGCTCACGGCGAGTACAGAAAAAAGCCCGACGGGAACGGAAGCTATCCCATAAACAGAGTTTTCGGAGAATTTATCACAAAACACGCAAATAAAATTGTAAACAATAATGATAAAACCGGCACAGAGGACGATTTTGTGCTATAATGATAAGGTGCAGTTTTTAACTGCGGCGTTTTAACATAAGTTGAGAAAGATATTTGAAAGGATAACATAAAAATGAAAAAGAGAATTATTGCGGCACTGCTTCTTGCATCCATGCTGACACTTACCATGTCCTGCACAAAGAACGATGAAATTGAAACGGATGAAACACAGCAGGTTGTTGAAACCGAGGCAGGCGAAACATCCTCTGAAACCGCCGCCATGGAAACCGAGATCGGTGAGACTGAAACCGAGGCTCCCGTTCAGGCTGAGTCATATAACTATATGGGCAACGACCTGACCCCGTTCATCACACTCGGCAATTACAAGGGTCTTGCCGTTACGACCGCATCCTCCGTCCTGACCGATGAAGAGTATCAGGAACAGCTTGCTCAGATTATGCAGAGCTATTCTTACAACGAAAAAATCACCGATCGCGCGGTGGCTGAGGGAGATACTGTGGTTACAAGCTATTCCGGCTATCTTGACGGTGTGCAGTTTGAGGGAGGCACATCGGCCAGCTCCGAGGTTGTGGCGGCAGACGGTCAGGGAATGATCGACGGTTTCGGCCCCGCATTCATCGGACAGATGCCCGGCGTTGAGTTTTCCTTCAATGTAACTTTCCCCACAGTTTACGGAAACCTTGACCTTGCCGGCAAGGAAGTAACATTTGTATGTACCGTGGATCACATCAAGGGTGATAAGGTTATTACTCCCGAGCTGACGGATGAATTTGTCAGAGAAAACACCGTTCTTCAGACCGTTGAGGATTTCGAGATCAAGCTCCGCGAGAATATGGCACTGCAGAAGCAGCAGGACATCGAAATGAAGATGTATGATGATCTCTGGGCACAGGTAGTGGAAGGCTCGGTGGTTGTGGCATATCCCGAAGGGGAGGTTGAGCGCAATCACGATATGATGATGTCTAACATGGCGGCTTATGCTGAAATGTACGGCGTTGGATTTGATGAATTCTTTGCAGCCAACGCGGAGTACAACAATATGACCGTTGAGGAGTATGAGGACTATAATCTGCTCCAGGCACAGCTCTTTGTAAAGGAAAACCTTGTCATCTATCAGATTGCAAAGCAGGAGGGTATCATCATTGATGATGCTCGCTTCAGCGAACGTGTAGCATCCGTTGCGGAGAACAACGGCGTAACCGAGGAAGAGGTTATCAACTACTACGGAAGAGATACCATTATGCTTTCTCTGCTTCAGGAAGATGTGGCGAAGATTCTTACAGAATCTGCAGTAATTACGGTTGCAGAGGGTGAGAGCGAAACGACAGCGGAATAAGGGCTGAAAAAGGAGTCTTTGGCAATGAAAAAAGTTATGGTGGTTTTCGGCACACGACCGGAAGCGATCAAGATGTGCCCTCTCGTGAAGGAATTGAAGAGCCGCAGCTCCCTTGAAACCGTACTTTGCGTAACAGGTCAGCACAGACAGATGTTGGATCAGGTGCTGAATGCTTTCGGCGTGGAACCCGATTACGATCTTTCCATTATGAAGGACAAGCAGACCCTGTTTGACGTGACCATCAATATCCTTGACAGGATAGGGGCAGTGCTTGACGAGGTGGGGCCCGATGTGGTGCTCGTCCACGGGGACACCTCCACCACGTTTGTGACAGCCCTTGCCTGTTACTATAAGCAGATTGCCGTCGGTCATGTGGAAGCCGGACTTCGGACGTTCAACATCTACTCTCCCTATCCCGAGGAGTTCAACCGTCAGGCGGTCAGCATCATTTCAAAGTACAATTTTGCCCCCACGGAGCAGGCGAAGGCGAATCTTCTCCGAGAGGGAAGGGACGAAGCCAGCATTTATGTGACGGGGAATACGGCTATTGATGCGCTGAGGACCACGGTGCGGGAGAATTACACCCATCCCGAGCTTGAGTGGGCAAAGGACAGCCGTCTTATCATGATTACCGCACACAGGAGAGAGAATTTAGGCGAGCCCATGCATCATATGTTCCGCGCTATCCGTCGGATTATCGACGAGCACGACGATGTAAAGGCGATCTACCCCATTCACATGAATCCCATCGTCCGTCAGGCGGCGGAGGCAGAGCTTGGGGACTGTGACAGGATCCGCATCATCGAGCCCCTGGAGGTGCTGGATTTCCACAACTTCCTGGCGCGCAGTTACATGATTCTCACGGACAGCGGCGGAATTCAGGAGGAGGCACCCTCCCTCGGAAAGCCTGTTCTCGTTATGCGCGACACCACGGAGAGACCCGAGGGAATCGCGGCAGGCACACTGCGTCTGGTTGGTACGGACGAGGGCGTGATCTACGACAATTTCAAGGAACTGCTTGAATCCTCTGCGGCATATGAGAAGATGTCGAAGGCGAGCAATCCCTACGGTGACGGCTTTGCCTGCCGCAGGATCGCTGATGTGCTGGAGAGGGAATGAGGCTCGGTTTGAGTCGTAAGTGAGAGATCCCTCTCCCGAGAAAAACTTGAAAGATGGGACCTGCCATCTTTCATCGTCAGAATCAACCAAAGTTGATTCCGACGACCGTTTTTCTCCAACGTGGAAACGGAATTTTGAGAGGGAATGAGGCTCGGTTTGAGTCGTAAGTGAGAGATCCCTCTCCCGAGAAAAACTTGAAAGATGGGACCTGCCATCTTTCATCGTCAGAATCAACTTTGATTGATTGAATCAACTTTGGTTGATTGAATCAACTTTGGTTGATTCGGACGACCGTTTTTCTCCAACGTGTAAAAATGGGATTTTGAGAGGGAATAAGGTGCTGTTTAAATTGTAAGCAATTCCAATCCACTAATGGGTCTGATCTCATATCACAAAACAGCTGCTTCATCTGCGGATGGGCGGCTGTTTTTGCCTCTTTGATAATAAATCCTCCCCCACCCTTGACAAAAAGGGAAGAATGACATACAATATTGTTGAATTACTTCATTAAAAAACCGTTTTGCCATCGATGAACTGCGGTTTTCCTCCTCGTTGGCTCGGGGCGGTTTCTCAGAATCATGGTCATTGTGACGGTTACGGGGGCGAGATGGGTGAAATTCTCCCGTTCATCCTCGTCCATGTCGGTTATGGCTTCCAGTAGGTACAGCACTCTCGGATTCTCTGCCGATACGGTGCCGCAGTAGGCAATGACTTCATCTGTCACGGTTTTATAGAAACGGTTCATCCGCCGTACCGCTTTCTTTTCCCGTCGCTTCGCCCCATCGGAACAAGCAAATTCGGGATAGCGGAGAATATAGTTTCTGTCCGATATACATTTTTTCATCAGATACATAGCTTATTTCCTTCAAAAAAGATAGATAAGGTAACATTATGCAGAATAATCACACACCCCTTGCCGACAGATGCCGACCGCGCTCCTTTGACGAGATGGTGGGGCAGGCTCATCTCTGCGGCAAAAACGGAATCCTACGCCGTATCATGGCAAGCGGATTTATCCCGTCCATGATATTCTACGGTCCCCCCGGCACGGGAAAAACCACCGCAGCTGAGATCATTTCAAAGGAATCGGGTATGACCCTGCATCGCCTGAATGCAACCACCGCGTCCCTTGCGGATGTGAAGGAAGTGGTGAAGGACACAGGCTCCATGATGGGTATCGGCGGTGTGCTCCTGTACCTTGACGAGATCCAGTATTTCAATAAAAAGCAGCAGCAGTCTCTCCTTGAATACATCGAGGACGGCCGAGTTACCCTTGTGGCGTCCACCACGGAGAATCCCTACTACTATATATATGATGCGCTTTTGTCAAGATGCTCCGTTTTTGAATTCAAGCACGTTTCAAACGATGATATTGCAAGCCGCCTGATAACGGTCGCGGCAAAGGAGTACCCCCATATCACCCTTTCCCCCGAAACGGCGAAGGAGATCGCATATTCCTCCGGGGGGGACGTGAGACGGTCTCTCACCATGCTTGAGGTTGCATCCACGCTGTGCGAAACGGACGAGAACGGTGGGGCTTTCATCTCCCCCGAGGTGATCCGTTCTCTCACCCCCTCCGTGTCACAGAGCAGCTTTGACCGCGACGGTGATGTGCATTACGACCTCCTCTCCTGCCTGCAGAAATCCATCCGCGGCTCCGACCCAGATGCGGCAGTGTTCTATCTGGCGAGACTCCTTGAGGGAGGCGACCTCATCTCCCCCTGCCGCAGACTGATGGTCATAGCAAGCGAGGATATCGGTGCGGCATACCCCATGGCGGCG
>SVSU01000076.1 GCA_015064135.1 Oscillospiraceae bacterium | reverse complement strand
GAAATCCGGCTTCATGTGGGGTTCAAAAAACTTCGTCCCCTTGATGGACATTTTGTCCTCGTCAGAATAAAAAAGCTCCGTTCCCGGACGGCGGTTCAGCGCATCCACATAGCAGTAGAGCGCGTCCGGGGTGAGAACATCGTCGTGATCCGCAAAGGCGATGTATTCTCCCCCTGCCTCCGCGATGGCACGGGGATTGTCCGCACCGTATGAGGTCAGGTCAACCACCCGGAAGGGATTCTTGTTGTTGTAAACAAGCTGTGTGAAATCCTTCTTGAACAGCACCACATGATTGTCGTAAGTCCATATTCCCGTGAAATACCCGTCCGCCTTTACATTGGACTGGGTCATGGACATCCACGCGTTCGCCTCCGAGGTCTCGTCAGCCGTGTCAAGATTCCAGTTTGCATAATTGTTGAACCCCGAGGCGTATACCTTCTCGTCGTCCACCCCAAACAGACGCGAGCCGTATACCGTGGCATATTTTATACTCGGAAAACCACTTCCCAGATCGGCAGCCGTAAATCCTCCTTGTGCAGGGGCAAAATTCAAGGATTTTTTGTCCGGAAAAACCAAAAGCTTTCTCACATAGCTTGCCTCGGCAATGTTTTCCGTATTTGAAGCCGCATTAAACTGTACCACAGAGCGAAGCGAGGCTGTATCGGCACCCAAAACAGCAGTATGAACGGTGCCGCTTGCTATTCTGTCAATCTTCACGCTGCCGCCGTTTACATATATCACAATTAAAAAATCGTCAAATCCGAAAAGGTCAAGAAGCGCACCGTCGTCTTTGTAGCTACTGAACACCGAAAGCTCCGCCGCCGCATCCACATAGGGCGGATGAATATTCACCCCCGAGCAAGCGGTAATGCTTCCGCTGTCGATGGTGTTCGTGCGGTTCAGACCGCGCCAGCCCCAGTGCAAAATGCTGTATCGACTCTCCCCCGAGGGGATCGACATCGCCCCATAGGGAATGGTCTCTCTCTTTTTACTCGCCATATCGCTCATTCCTCATGGCAGCCCATACCTTCAGCGTTTCAAGCTGCGTATTGTAGTCCGCCATCCACACCGCGCTCAGATTCCCCTCGTTCGCAATCTTATATGCCTCCGCACGCATCCTCGCCGCCGCCATATCCGCAAACTCCACGGGAAGATTGATGTACGACCCGTCCCCCGACTCCTTCAGCCGAGGTCTGATGCGGTAAACAACCGTGATCTTTTCTGCAAAATCCACTCCGCTTACGGCAATGTTTCCTTCAAGGTCATCGCAGTAAAGGGGTTTATCTGAAAAAACAAGCCGAGAGATCACGCCGCTTCGATCAAGCTCCGTCTCATCGGCGTAAACCTTGATAATATCATCGAAAATCGGTACAGCACATCCCTCGACTGTTGAAATATCATCTTTCAAGTTGATTTTTGTGGAAAAATCCACCGTTTTCACTGCAAATTTGTCAAAAATTTCGGTGTAAACAAACTGCTCCACCGCATTGATCCATCGGTACCAGGAATCGGATCCGATGGGAATGGTTATATCCGCCTCGCTCTGCACATTGGCAATCAGATCAGCAGTTAAAATACCGGAATTATACATGATAATAATCCTCCCCCACCATTCTGAGCCCCTTCATATCCGTTCTCCATACCGTTTTATAGGCATATTCCGCCTCCGCCATATAATCCGTCTTGTAATCCGTATTCCCCGTCAGAAGGAACAGGATATTGCTCACCACAGCGTTGAAATACGGCTCCTTCAGCGGAAGATCCCCGTCTATGCCCTCGGGTGTCATGTATGCCTTGTCGTTGATAACTCGGCCGATTCCGTATTTCGCCGTAAGGGAGCGCACCGTCGTATCAAGAAAACGTAAAAACTTCGGCTGTGAGCACGGGGATGTCATCACAACCGCCTCGTAAATATCTTTTATGTACATACCGTTCCTCCTTGGGATGCCCCGTATCGCAGGGGACAGGGATTTACCCCATCCCCCGAGGGCATTGCATTACGCCGGATCGCTTGCGTTGATGATCTCAAAGAAACCGCCGGGGTTTCTGCAGATCAGTTCCATGTAGTTGGCAAGGAGCGCACGATATACGCTCTTTCCGGGAAGAAGATTGAAGATCGTGCCGTCGCCGTACTGGAGGAAATCCCAGTCGGTGTGTGCAAGCTCCAGCATGGATGTGTCCACACCCCACATTCTGTCGGAGGGCACAAATCTGGAACGGACAACCTCGACCTCGCGCTGGCCGCAGACGATCTTGTAGCCAACCGCACCGCCGACGTACATCTTCTTTTCAACGATGGTGGTCTGGCTCTCTCTCATGTATCTCTCGTATGCTCTGAAAGCATCCGCACCGCAAAGGAGCATATCGGTGTTCGCACTGCGATAATCGGAAGCCCACGCCACAGCATCGGAGATCAGGATGTCGTCAATGTCATTGGACGCATCGTACTGTGCGGGAACAAGCACGGGATGTTCCGCCTTCTTCTTGCCGTACAGTTCTGTTACGGTACCGTCAAAGATGGAGCGAAGTCCCGTAATCTCACGGCCCTTGGAATTCTGGACGTAAAGCGCACCGGCATCTCCCGTCATCTCGGAACGGAGAGTGACTTTCTTGTTTGCGTGGTCAATAGAGATGATCTGGTTTGCACAGTCTGCGGCAGACGCTGCACCATCAGCCCACAGATCCACGGCAAGACCTTCCTTCAGACAGGACACATCGTCCACTGTCACCACCTTGCCGCTTACCGCAGTCACCCCTGCCAGCTTGCCGGTACCGTCACCGTAGAGCATTCTGCCCACATTCCACTTTGCCGCCTCCTTGGAAGCCTCAAGATTGTCCGCCACTGCGTTAATCATGGCAGATACGTCACTCTGGCCGAGACGGACAGTCTTTTCGGACACGGTCACGTCAACATAGGCATCCTTGGATGCAGCCGTCATGCTGCTGTAAATGGGAGCGCGAGCCTGGGGAGTGTCGGCCCCCTCCTCGGACATACCGAAGCCGCCGCCGATGCCGACTCTCATGCCGAACTTGATTTCATTTGCACGGAGAGGAGTTTTCTTGATCTTCTCAAGAAGGGGGTCAGCCTCCACATTCAGCGCATTGCGGAATACGGTGAGGTACTGACTTTTTGTGATTTCGCTGATGTTTCTCATGTTCTGGTCAAAACTTGCCATTTGTTAATTCCTTTCTTTTGTTGAGTAGATTTTTTGTTGTTACTTGTACAGCCTGTGGAATGCCTTTTTTACATCATCCATAGTCTTCGGCTTGTTTTCGGGCACCGCATTGGCGTTTCCCATACCGCTTGAGGGAACCACCCTCGGGAGTGCCGCATTGTTCTGCTGAATCTCGGCAACGCGAGCCGCCTCGAGTGCCTTCATCACATCGGGATTGGCCTTTGCCATGTTGATAAGCTCCTCCGATGTCGGCTGTTTTGCGGCATGGAGCCCACGGCTTATCAGCGCACCCAGCATATACCTCTCCTCGGGTGCTGCATTCTGCAGAAGAGGTGTTCCCGCGATCACACGTTCAATCTCGTCCTCCTTTCCCTTCATGTCGGCAAACTGAGGCATGGCGAAGATGGCAACCTTCGCCGCATCGTTTGCCGCAACACGGCGCTTTGCCTCATAGTCCTCACGAACAGGTGCAATGTCCTTGAGAATTTCTTCCTTCACCTGTGCCGCAGCACTGCGAACGGCATAATTCATGGACTCCTGCTGCCACTTCGCAAGCATCTCCTGTTGCTTTTCGGGGTCAAGGTAATTGAACTCCGACATATTCAGCACGGGAGGTGCACTCATCGCAGGGGGAGTCTGTGCAGGAACTGCCGCTTCGGGAGTAAACTGCCCCATGATCGCCCCCTCCGCCGCCTCAGACTGCTGCATGATTGCCTCGTCTCTCTGCCTGATCTCAGCCGCCAGCCGCCGGTTCTCCTGCATGAGACCCTGCATCGCCTGCCACATCTCAGAAGGCGTCGGCATACCGCCTGTCTGCTGAGGCGCCCCCTCGGTAACACCGTCAACGGGTTCACGAGGAGGAAGCGCAGGAGACTCTGCCGCCTGTTCCTCCACCGCCTGTTCCGCCTCGGTCTCCGCAGCCGCAGGAGTTTCTGCTGTCGCTGTCCCCCCATCCTGTGCAGACTCCTCCGCAAACGCACCCTCCAGTGCTTCACGGAGCGACATCTCTTCGTTTCTTTCTTCACTCATTGTTCCATTCCTCCTTTGTTCTGCACAGCCATCGCCATCTGCATCTGCTGCGCTTGTTTCTTTTTCACTTCTTCCTGATGTACGGCAATGTGATAATCAAACTTCGCCGCAAACGCCGGCATATTCTTCGCGAGAAGCTTATAATCCATGGAGAGCGCATACCGCATATGCTCCTCCAGATGGATCATATCATCGTCATACCGTCCGCGCTCGGGGATCACACCCTGCTCAAAGAAGGTGTTCTCACGCCGTGCAGCCTTCTGCTGGATCTCGTCCAGGCTCATTGCGTCGTCAAAGCTGCCGATGCGGAACAGCTCCCACGCCTTCCGTTTGAACTCACGGCTCATTCTGCCGCTGTCGTCGGTGAACAGCCCCAGTTCATATGCCTGCAGAAAATCCTGCCTGCGCTGATCCTTGCTGTGCCGCAGCTCGTTTTCGGCGGCAAACTCCACATCATAGCTGTTGATGTCCTCGGCACTCCAGGTAACAGCACAGCCGAGGTCATCCGCCCCCACGATCTGAAGCGTTCTGTGCCCCACACTGAACCGCTTGTTCAGCTTCAGCCAGATTTTCGCCATGGCCACCACACCGTCGCGGATGTTGTCACCCGTCAGACTCATTCTTGTGGAGTCGATCTGCCGCAGATTCTCAATGGCAACGCCGGAGTTGATGCCCGAAGGCGCTGCCCCGTTGACCATCAGCTGAGATACACCTGCCACATACTCCATCTCATGATACAGATAGTCCCTCTCGTTGAGCACCACTGAGGGGGGGCTGGGGTATTGCACGATCTCCGGCTTTCCGAATGCCGCATTGTACACGATGCAAGCACCGCTTTCGATACCGTTTTGAGAAATGGTCTCCTCGTTCACAACGGACCCTTCCGGGATCAGCCAGCCGTTGTTGGCAATGGTGCGGATGAAATCGTGTACCTTGTTGACTACCGTGTTGTATTCCCTCTGATAGGGGATCAGATCCTGAATCACGCTTTTGCCGAAGAACTGACCTGCCACCGTTTTCGCCTTGAACGCCACAAGGGGCATGATTCCGCCCGGGAGATCGGTATAATACACGATCCTGTCCCGAATCACCACAATATAGCGCCCCATAGGATAGTCACGGGACGGGTTTTCCAGATATGTAATCACCCGAACGGCATTGTCCCTCGTCTCACGGGAGACCCCCATCACGGCATTGGTGCGGCCATGCCCCGTCACACCCGTTTCCATGGGTGTCAGAACATAGCTTTCCACCGTTGTGCCGTCCACACGGAGTCCGTAGACATCATAGACCTTGTCCGCGTCCCATACCTGCTCAATGATGATGTCCCGCTGATCCTCGATCTCCTGCACGGAGAGAGATGAGGGAAACACTTCGTAGGAGGAGACCATTCCAAAGGCGATCTCACCGCTTTTCACAGGCTTTTTCTCAGGCGAAACAACACCTGAAATTCGGTCTGCGCATGAGGTTTCGTCGGGAGGGGACATATCCGCATATCCGACCACCTCGCCGCCGTCCGCATTCCAGAAGGACATGGTAAACGCCGTACCCGTCAGCTCGCTCCAGGCAATCAGCTTGTCCTTTTTGGAGTTGAACCCCGTGACGGATTGGCAGTATTCAAGAATTTTTGTCGAAACCTTTGCTTTCGCATAGTCGTCCATCTCCACCGTCCGCGGATTCACCACCATGTCGTAGTTGATGCTCTTCAGATTGGCATGACGGGTCTCCATAAGAGGCGCAATATGGTTGTATACACGTCTCTCCACATCCACCTTCTCCACCCGATCCTCCGTCACCACGGCGCAGGTGAGCATATCAATATCACAGTTCTGATGCCCGGCGAGGAAATTCCCGTTCAGGGTCCATTGAAGCTCCAGCGATGCCCTTTCCGTCCGCCTGCGCTCCAGCTCATCCGTGATATACGACACCACATCCTCCGCCCAGATCACATCGCCGTCCATTTCCGCCACGGGCGTATTGTTTGTAATCCTCTCAAGGTCATCCTTACCACGGCGGAATACATCAAGCAAACTCAATCCGCATCACCTCCAAACGGCTTTTTCCCGGCACGATACGGAGAGATCACACGGGAGCTGTCACCCTTCGGTGTGTCTTTGAGCCCCGTTCTCTGCTGTACCATTCTTAGGTGATACGACACCATGCGTTCAATAATCCACACAAGAACCAGATTCTCCGCACACAGAAGCACAATCACACCACACAATACTCCATATCCCATGCCCTACTCCTCAGAGACCGTCTTCCCACGGCTTCTCTTAGGCTTACCTTCCGAGGGAATCGCATCTTCCGCCTTTGATTCTTCCGCAAAGTACGTTTTCTCCTCCGCAGGCTTCAAACGTTCAAGCAACGCACCGAACACCACCCTCGCCTTTTCCACACCGACTGTCTCCGCATATCCCAGCGCAATTTCTTTGATACAGTCCTCGCAAAGGTACAGCGGCTGATGATTCACATCGGTGCCCCTGTGCACCAGGTATGTGTCCCTGTTTCTGCACTTGTTCACAGAGCAGATATGTCGCCTTGTCAGTTTTCTTACTTTCATCGAAATCATGTTTATACTCCTTTACCTGTAAATCTTTTTTGTCGAATCTCGACCGCCAAGCATTGCCTTTTTGCGGCTTGAGATCCATTTTTGTTCCGCAGACATTCCATCCTCCGCCTTTTCGGGAAGCCGTACCTTGTGCTGCATGATCGTACTGCAAAAATACCGCACATCGTCCATGGCGTGGTCGTTTTCTTTTATGACATTGTCCTCTTTCTCCTTTCCGTCCCAGCGGTACATACCAAACTCACGGATACAGTTCCTGCATTCCCGATGTATCCTGATATATCCGTACTGCAGCATGACCGCCACGCGCCTGATGCCGTCCTTCACCTCATTTTCCGCAGGCAGCACAGGAAAACCGCGCCGCTGCAGAGCCGTGATGAACGATGCCGCAGACGGGTCCACGACCACACTTTTGATCTTATATCCATCCGCCAGCGCCGCCACCGCATCGCAGTATTCCTCATCCGTTCTGGTCTCCTTTTCGTCACGGCCGCTGTAATAATACTCGGATATTCTCACTGCATTTCGCCCGTTCACACACCACAACCCGGCGGAGAAGGGGTTCATGGTTCCGTAGTCCACGGAAATATAATACTCACCGCCGTCCGGGACTTCATCCGCAATGTTTTCTTCTCCGAACCGATACACCAACCCCTCCGCCAGTTTTCTCTCGCCAAGGATGTCTCTGTCATACCATACCGTTCCCTTTTGGTAGGTAGACAGGACCCTGCGCAGCTTGCTGTCGTCAATGGAAAGATTGTCCGCAATGGTGAAATGCCCGTAGTTGAATCCGTAGAGAGGATCCTTTGCCTGCATTTCCCTGTGAAAGGCCTCAATGTCGCTGTAATACCAATGACCGGGCGCTTTCGGGTTCAGATCGTGGAAGATCTTTCTGTCAGAGCTTGATAAAGTACGGTCAAACACCTCGGCAATAAAATGCGGATGACACTCATTCGCCTCCGTGACATACGCCATGCCGTAGGTGTTACCCTTGATGTACTTTTCATCCCCATCCTTTCCGCCGCCCGATACCAGCACGACCTTCTCTCCCGTCTTTGTCTGCACATAGAGGCAGGATCGCTCTTTGTACCGCCCTTCGCGGCATTTTCCCTCGAAAAAGTTGGTCATCCCGTATCCGTCGCAGTCGATGATGTTCAGTTTTGCTGCCGTCTGCGACACACCGGCAATCAGATGCAGCTTGTTCGGATGAACATCGAGCATGGTGCAAAACGCCAGAGTCTGAAGCACATTTTTGCCCCCTCGCTTGCCGCCCTCGGCAATGTTGAACCAACTGTCAAAGCATCGGTTGAAATAGCGAACCTGGTTCTCGGTAAAGGGAGCAGGCTTATTCATCCCGATCCCCCTCGTAATCCGCTATATTGCGGTCGGGCAAGGGATTCCGAAGCAGTTCCGCAAGAGAGAGCATAGTTTCTGCCGTACTGTTCTTGTCCGCTGCCCCTTTCATGGCAGTAAACTTATCAATTACCGTACCAAGAGCCGTAGTCAACTGATTTGGTGTCGCGTTCTTTATCTTGTCGGGATCAAGCAAAGCCTCAAGATATGCATCTATGATTTTGCAGACCGTGTTTTTTTTGGTCTCCATATAGCTGAGGATATCGGCAGCATTCTCTCCTTTTTTTTCTTCGGCTTTTTTCGCAAAATCAGGATCCGACATCACTGCAGCCTTCACGGTCTTATCTGAGATTCCGTGCTTTTTTGCCACAGCATTATAGCTGCCAAGCTCCAGATAATCCGCTATGATCTCCTTCTTTTGAAGATCTGTCAAACGCGCTCCCATAACACCACCTCTCTTGAGCCGAAATTCTGCCGAAAATTCAGGCAGAGCGCGGACTTTCGACAGATATTTGCACTGCGGAAAAAACTCTCTGAAATGATAGAGCATCTTTCCGCAAACCTGCAAAATATCCACCGACCTACCGCAATATTACCACTTGTCAAGGGGGACAAAGGAGCATCTTTCGGGATGAAATGTAAATTTTTTCACAAAAAAAGAAAGCCGAGAATCAAAATCCCGACTTTTTGAAAGTGATGGCAGCGTTCTTTAGCCGCTTGATCTGCGACTCGCTGTAATGCAAGGCATACGAAATCCAAACCAATGAGCGCACATCACGGTAGTACATCACAATGATCTTCCTTGCCGTTTGGTCGGAAATCCCGCCCGAAAACGCAAGGAACTCCGCCGAAAGGCCCTTGTATTCCTCCGTTCCCTGCAGCCGATACTGGCCTTTATACAGTATACGCCGGCGCAAATTCCTGTACCGTCTCAGCCTCACGGGATCCATCCCCACACCTCCCCAATTAAGAAAAATACTATTTCGGAAAGCTAAAACGGCAGCTCCTCCTCATCCGCAATATCTTCAAACCTCGGCGCCGGCATTGCCGCATACGAATCAGGCATATACCCGGCCGCAGGCGTGCTGTTCGCACCCTGTGCTGTCATCGGCATCTCGCCTTTTGCATCCACAAAATACGCCTCGTCCGCCACAATCTCCGTCGCATATCGCTTCTGTCCCTGCCCATCCGTCCATGTGCGACTCTGAATGGAGCCCACAATGCAGATGGAGCTCGCCTTGCGGAAATATCGTGTGACAAACTCCGCCGTCTGCCTCCATGCCGTTATGTTGATGAAATCCGCCTGGGTCTCGCCGCCTTCCTTCCCACCAAACCTGCGGTTTACCGCCACGGTGAACGTCGTCACACTCACTCCCGAGGGAGTGGTCTTCAGCTCGGGGTCAGCCGTGAGACGCCCACCCAGGATGACCTTGTTGAAATTAAAGTTCGCCATCTCCCCTTACCTCCCCGTGCTTCCGAAAGCACACTCCGCCGCACAAGCCGCATACCCTGCCGCATCCACAAAGGTGTCCCGCTTCGGCTCCTCCGCCGTGGATGCCCGTGCCGCCTTAACGCATACCATCATCCAACCGACGTCCTCCGCCGTGATATGGCTGATCAACAGACCCTTTCCCTTGAGATATGCCGTCCACATATAATGCCAATTATACGAGGTCTGTTGCAAAATATACCCTTTGTGTTCATAGGTGTAATTCTGTATGTTATCCAATGTATCACCGCCTTAATCTTCGTCTGCACTATTGAGAAATTCAAGTAAATGCAGACAATCATTCGCACCCGAACAATCACCATATTCAGTAGAAAGCCACTCGCAATTTGCATATAGCCAATCTGCTAATTCTTCAATGCTCATATCCTGCAATTTTTCATATACGGTTGGTTTGAAATCAAATCCTGCTTCTTTTGAAGCCTTTCGGCAAGCCTTACCACCATAATCTAAACAACACCTCGCCCATAAAGGACATCTATTGCATAAAGCACCTTGCATACCCCTCACCCCTCTTTCTGCGGTGTGCGTAGCTTGATTTCGGCATCAACCTCACCAAACATACAAGAATACGAAAATTTGACCTCATAGGGCTTTCCGCATTTCACGCAATAGTTTCTCAATCTGACCGTGTCCGTGTAATGATTGATTTCTACAATATCAAGGTTTTTGTCTGCATATCTGTGCCGACAAAACAA
>SVSU01000075.1 GCA_015064135.1 Oscillospiraceae bacterium | reverse complement strand
TAGGGGAAGAGAAGTTGCCCCTCGGGCAGTGAAGTATCCCCTTTGGGGAAGTGAAGCTGCTTCGCAGTGAAGTTTTAAAGAATAAATTATTTAAATATAATATTTAATTGGAGGATATACCGATGATAGACATCAAATTTCTGCGTGAGAATCCCGATATTGTAAAGCAGAACATCAAGAACAAGTTCCAGGATCAGAAGCTGCCTCTTGTTGACGAGGTAATCGAGCTGGATCAGCAGAACCGTGCCATTATGCAGGAGGCTGACACACTTCGCAGCAACCGCAACAAGCTGTCAAAGCAGATCGGCGGTCTCATGGCTCAGGGAAAGAAGGAAGAAGCGGAGCAGGTTAAGGCTCAGGTCAACGAGCAGTCCGCGCGCCTTGCCGAATGTGAGAAGCTGGAGGAGGAGCTGGGTGAGAAGATCAAGAAGATCATGATGATCATCCCCAACATCATCGACCCCACAGTGCCCATCGGTAAGGACGACAGCGAAAACGTGGAGATCCAGAAGTACGGCGAGCCCGTTGTTCCCGATTACGAGATCCCCTATCACTCCGACATCATGGAGCGCTTCTGCGGCATCGACCTTGACAGTGCCCGTCGTGTTGCCGGAAACGGCTTCTACTATCTGATGGGCGACATTGCGCGCCTGCACTCCGCCGTGATCTCCTATGCCCGTGACTTTATGATCGACCGCGGATTTACCTACTGCATCCCTCCTTTCATGATCCGCAGTGATGTTGTAACGGGCGTTATGAGTTTTGCGGAAATGGAAGCCATGATGTACAAGATCGAGGGCGAGGATCTCTACCTCATCGGTACCAGTGAACACTCCATGATCGGTAAGTTCATCGACCAGATCATCCCCGGTGCCGAGCTGCCCTATACACTTACCAGCTACTCCCCCTGCTTCCGCAAGGAGAAGGGTGCCCACGGCATTGAGGAGAGAGGTGTTTACAGAATCCACCAGTTCGAGAAGCAGGAGATGATCGTCGTCTGCAAGCCCGAGGATTCCATGATGTGGTACGACCGTCTGTGGCAGAATACCGTTGACCTGTTCCGCACGCTGGATATTCCCGTTCGCACACTGGAATGCTGCTCAGGCGACCTTGCCGACCTGAAGGTGAAGTCCTGCGACGTTGAGGCATGGTCTCCGAGACAGAAGAAGTATTTCGAGGTGGGAAGCTGCTCCAACCTGGGGGACGCACAGGCAAGACGACTGAAGATCCGTGTAAACGACGACGGAAAGAAGTATTTCGCCCACACACTGAACAACACCGTTGTAGCTCCTCCGAGAATGCTCATCGCCTTCCTTGAGAACAATCTGAATGAGGACGGCAGCGTAAACATTCCCGTTGCCCTTCGTCCCTACATGGGCGGCGTTGAGAAGCTCATCCCCAAAAAGTAATCATACAAACGAAAAGGACCTCACCTCCGGAATTTGGAAGTGGGTCCTTTTTTCGAGCCTTACGGAGTGCTCGCCTCATAATTTACGGATTATATTTTTCCTTTATCCTTCTTGCGATATAAACAACAGGGGTATCGCAGAGGGACGTGACGATGTAGATTACATAGCTTGAGAGAGAAATGCCGATGAGCACGGGGATGGGGTAGGTACCATAGAAAGCCCCGAAGTTAAAGAGGAAACTGTTGATAAGCTGTGCCGTAAGGGTTGCCGCATTGTTTCTCAGCCACAGGAAACGCCTGCTGTCCCCGAATTTTTTTGTTGTAAAGCTCCACCATTTGTGGTACATCCACACGTCCAGCTTCTGGGTGACTGCATAGACTGCAATGCTGACCAGCATGAGACGGGGAGTGGAGGCAAAGACCTGTCGGATGGCAGGGGATGCGGTGTCCGCCGGGGACGGGGTGTATAAGAACCAGCTTTGGGATACAATGATGAAGAAAACGGAGATGAATATCCCCAGATTTACCGCGCGGTTGGCGTCTTTTTTGCTTTCGTTTTCGCTGAGTATGTCGGTGATGGCAAAGGAAGCGGCGAAAAGAATATTTCCGAGGGTCTGCTCCATGCCGAAGGCGTGAATGAGGATCATAACTTCAATGTTGGCAGTGATGGTGCAGAAGGCGGTCATGGCGTACAGCCCTCCCTTGCCGAAAAGGCGGTAGGCGAACAGCACGGCACCGAATTCGATGATGAGGGTGAGTATCAGTAAAAGTTCGTTCATGCTCCGCCTCCGAAATCCGTATTTTCAAGCAGGATATCCACATGAGTGCGGTGATGGTGTATGAGATGTCTTTCCATAACAAAAGGGCGCACATACGGCACCCATCCTTTCCATAGTTTTGTTTTAAGACAGGATGGTTTCGAACTGTCCGTTATAAAAATCATGTTGAAAAATGATTTACATACATTATACAGTATGATTCAAGAAAAAGCAAGATGTAGAGAAAAAGTTTTCGGAGAATGTTTTCGCTCCGCTGCCATATGCTTATGTGGGATTGACAAACGTGGGGGATTCATGTAAAATAAAATTGAAATGATATTGATTCGGTAGGGAGGGATGAGCATGATCGATTACGGCAAAATCGGCGAATACAGGGAAAGCGACAGGCTGGAGGCAAAATTGGCGCTTGGGGGACTCCCCGAGAGCATATGGGAGACCTATTCCGCTTTCGCCAATACCTTGGGTGGGGTGATTCTGCTTGGTGTGGAGGAATATCCCGACAGGTCCCTGCATCCCGTTGACCTGCCCTATCCACATGAGATGATCGACGAATTTCTGACGCAGCTCAACGACGGCAAAAGAGCGAATGAGAATATCCTTTCCCCCGAGGACATCACAATTCGTGAAATCGACGGAAAAAACTTTATTTCCATTCGTGTTCCGCAGGCGCCTCTTTGGATGAAGCCTGTATACATAGGACGTGATGCCGCCGTTGGCAGTTATTACCGATACGGCGACGGGGATTACCGCTTCTCACCCGAGGAGGTTCGCGCAATGCAGCAGATAGCGGAAAAGATTCGCCCCGTGTGCAGTGGAAAATAAGGCAAAAATAACAGGCATACGCCCCGACGGAGACCGTTGGTGTGCGTATGCCTTTTGTTTGTTAATTATTGTCCCGAGCCTTTATTTCGTGCCGAAGAGACGGTCGCCCGCATCACCGAGACCGGGGAGAATATACCCGTTTTCGTTCAGGCAGCGGTCAAGGGTGGAAACATAAATTTTCACATCGGGATGGGCTTCGGCAACCCGTGAAACTCCTTCGGGAGCGCCGATGATCGCCATGAATTTGATGTTTCTGCATCCTCTCTCCTTCAGGAGATTGATGGCATCCACAGCACTGCCGCCCGTTGCCAGCATGGGGTCCACAACAAGAACCAGCTTTTCCTCAATGTCCTCGGGGAGCTTGCAGTAGTAGGACTGAGGCTTGAGCGTCTCCTCGTCACGGTACATACCGATGTGTCCAACCTTCGCCAGAGGGAAGAGGACGTGTACGCCGCTTACCATGCCCAGTCCCGCGCGAAGAATGGGAACGATGGCAACCGCGTTATCCTTTACCACACGCTGAGTGCACCTTTCAAGGGGAGTCTTTACCTCCTTCTCAATGGTCGGAACACCCTCCTTCAGGCATTCGTATGTCATCAGTGTGGTGATCTCACCCACCAGCTCGCGGAATTCCTTTGTGCTTGTCTTCTCGTCACGGAGAATGGCGATTTTGTGGTTGATAAGAGGATGATCGAAGATGACCACATTATCGTATTGTTTCATGGGGGTACTCCTTTAGTATGCCAAAATTATTTTTTGTCCTGATTCTTTGTTCTGCCGTTTTCAACTTTTGTTAAGATCACGTTTGTGATGATACCGATGATAAGGGCGGTAGCAATGGCAGTGATCTTGATGACTTTGGAAACGGAACCGTCCTCTGCAAGCTCGTAGGGGATCTGAATGGTCAGTCCGCCGATACCGGAGATGAGGATGGATGCCACAACAAACATGATTCTGCTGTTTGCGAGGTCAAGGTCCTTGAACATCTTGAGACCGGAGACTGCAATGAATCCGTACAATGTAAGGCAAACGCCGCCCATGACGCAGGAGGGGATCGTGCGCAGCAGTGCGGTCAGGGGGGTGAGGAAGGACAGAATGATGCACATGAATGCCGTTGTTGTAATGGTCGCAACGGACGCATTTCTTGTGATGGCAACACAGCCTACCGACTCACCGTATGTGGTGTTGGGGCAGATACCGAACACAGTACCCGCAATGGAGCCCACACCGTCACCGAGGAGGGTTCTCTTGAGACCGGGATCCTCGATAAGATCCTTCTCAATAATGGAGGAGAGATTCTTGTGGTCTGCAATGTGCTCGGCGAAAACAACGAGAGCAACGGGAAGGAATGCGATAACGACCTCTGCGATACCGCCTGCCGTGATGATTGCCGCATTTTCATTTGCCGCCAGAATCTCATCGGAGATGACACCCGAGCTCAGCTCCTTGATGCCTTCAAACAGGGCAAGGTCGGGAAGGGAGATGATGGCGGAGAGGCCTCTGAATGCGCCGTCCGCGTCAACGAAGGTGTCAACAAGGGGTGCCCAGTTGAGGATCATGAGATAGTCAAGGTCGGCCGCAGTACCGATGAGGGTAAGAACAGATGCCGCAGCATAGCCTGCGCCGATACCGATGATGAAGGGAATCAGCTTGGGCATGGTGTATTTCTTCTGTGTTGCACAGATGACGACGGTGAAGAAGGTAACAAGGCCGCAGAAAAGGGCTGCAAGATTGTACTTACCGTTGATTGCGGAGCTGTTTGCCGTTACGATATCTCCCATAGCATTAACTGCCAGGGTAAGACCGATGAGGGTAACGGTAGGGCCGATGATAACGGGGGGCATAAGCTTGTTTATCCAGTTCGTGCCTACAAAATGGATAATAAGGGCGATGACAACATATACAAGCCCCGCTACAACGGAACCGAGGAGGATACCGCAGTAGCCGTAAGCTATGGCAACGGATAATGAACTGAGGAATGCAAAGGAGCTGCCGAGGAATACGGGGCTTTTAAACTTGGTAAAGAGCTGGTAGATCAGTGTACCTACACCGGCACCGAAAATCGCCGCAGGGATCTGTGTGGGGAGACCGATGATGGTGGGGACAGCAATGGTTGCCGCAAGAATAGCCAGCACCTGCTGCAGGGCAAAGATGAGCATTTTGCCGAAGGGGGGTCTTTCGTGGATGTCGTAGACGAGGTTCTTTTTCATATTAGCCACACTGCCTTTGTAGAATTTTCAGTCTATGCTCCGCCTGGGGAGTGGGAACACCCCGAAAAATGAAGGAACATTAAACTTATAGACATTATACCAAAAAGAAAGAGCATTTTCAATGATTTTTGCAAAATTTGATAAAAAAATGATAAATTTATTTTTGATGATGAACATAACTGATATTAAATTTTTTCCACAGCCGGCACGGGGGACCGAAAAACAGGATTTTTGTTCTTTTTTGGCTGTAAAACGGGAGAAAATGGAATGGGGGTATGGACTTGAGGGGAGAAAAGTGATATAATGAGTTATGATAAATCAATAAAAAGACATATTCACAGCTTTTCCTATTGTAGATGACGCGACAACAACACAAAAACCAAAGAAAGGTACGCTGCATATGGAACGTTATATCGGCTCAGACGAAGGCTTTGCGTTTACGCTGAAGCTTCTTGAAACCGTGAACCATACAACGGATGATTTTCTCTTTGTTTTGGATATCAATCAGGATACAAACTGGTTTTTCGGAAATGTGGATAAAGATTATGCCGTCCGCCGCCCGGGAGAGATGACCAACACAACGGCGCAGATGCTTGACATTGTTCATCCCTCTGACAGAAAAAGCCTGAGACTCGATCTTGAGTCCATTGCCCGTGGGGAAAAGGATACCCATGATATGACCTATCGCTGGATCAACAGAGGAGGCGAGGTCGTTTGGATAAACTGCCGCGGAAGGGTGCTCAGAGACCGTGACGGAATGCCCGCCATCCTCATCGGCAGAGTATCCGAGGAAGCTATGCGGCATCTGTATAATCCTCTGACCGGACTGTGGAATAAGACAAAGCTGAGACAGGATCTTGAGGCAGATCTTAAAACGTGCAGAGGCTATCTCATGCTTGTGGATATTGACGGGCTCGCTGCCATCAATCTGAACCACGGCAGAGATTACGGCGACGGGCTGCTCAGAGAAGTGGCGGAGCTTCTTGAGAATATGGATTCCGTTCGCCGCTGTTATCACATTAACCACAACAACTTTGCCGCTGTCATTGACGGTGAGAAGAAAGAAGATGCGATGGCGGTTTTTGCCGATCTCAGCGAGAGCATGAGTGGGAAATGCACCTTTACGGCAGGAACCGTTCCCATTGACGGAGAAGTTTTCCATGATGTAGGTCAGCTTCTCGATTCTGCCAACGTTACGCTGAAGAATGCCAAGAACAATCACAAGGAGCATATGGAGTTTTTCTCGGCGGAGGAGATCGAGCGAAGAATCGGGGAATTGCGACTCCTTGAGGAGCTGAAGGACAGTGTTCAAAGGGATTACAGCGGATTTGAGGTATACTATCAGCCCCAGGTGAGGGGCGGCAGCTACGAGCTGTTCGGTGCGGAGGCACTGCTTCGCTACACATCCGAAACAAAGGGCAGCATTTCGCCTATGGTTTTCATTCCCCTTCTCGAACAATCGGGACTGATCGAACAGGTGGGAATGTGGGTTCTTGAGAAGGCGTTGGCTCAGCTTGAAAAATGGCGTGAGCTTCTGCCCTCCCTTCATATGAGTGTGAATTTTTCCGCCGTTCAGTTTGAAGCCCACGATATCGCGGAGAGAATCATTGCCGCACTGAATCGCCATCGCCTTCCCGGAAGTGCGCTTACCGTTGAAATTACGGAGTCTGTGCAGTTCCATCGGGATGAGCGCTTCAGCAATCACCTGAAATATCTGAAGGCTTACGGTGTGGAGTTTGCCATTGACGACTTCGGTACGGGATATTCCAACCTCGGCTATCTGAAGCAGTTCAATGTGGATGAGATCAAGATCGACCGATCCTTTGTCAGCGGTGTGGAGAAGAATTCATACAATTATAACCTTATAAGCAATGTGATCGGCTTTGCAAGAGTGAACGATATCCGTGTGTGCTGCGAGGGTACGGAGACCCACGAGGAGCTGGCTGCCCTCGAGATCCTCCGGCCCGACATGATCCAGGGCTATCTTTTCGACAGACCCTGTACAGCGGATTGCTTTGAAGAAAAATATTTCCATGACACCTCCGACGCTTACAGAGAACGCTCTGCCTTTGTTGAACGGATTTATGAGTATAAGGAGAAGGCAGGCATTATCCATTTTGACCCCCGGGACATTCTTCGTGCCAACAACGTTGGTCTTTGGATCATAAGGCTGGACCGGGAAAAGGAACGCTTTGAGATGCACGCGGATGAGACAATGGAGCGAATACTGGGAATCGGGGAAAGATGTACTCCAACGGAATGCTACAACCATTGGCAGCGCGGCATTCACCCCGACTGCTTGTCCTATGTACATAAGAATATGGATATCATGATAAATGAAGGCAAACCGGTTCAGCTTGAGTATCTGTGGCATCATCCCACCTATGGGGAAGTAACTGTGAGATGCTGCGGAAGACGTGTGCGGAATGAGGACGGTATGGTCGTTCTTGAAGGGTATCACCGTATCCTGTCCGATGTGGAAGGCGCATGAGTGGCAGGCTCGCAGAGGAGGAGACAAATGAAATCAATCAGAGCAAAAATTCTTATTGTTGTTATATCGTGTCTTGTAATTATGACCGCGGTGGTTTCTGCCATCGGTGTGAGCATGACCCACGATATCATGCATAAGGATGCGGACAGAATCCTGAAAAATATGTGTGAAAAGGAAGCGGCATACATCAACGATATGCTGAACGATATATCAAGCTCGGTTTCTCTTATGGAGCATTATGCATCCACGGAGCTTCTCGACGTGGAAATGCTTTCGGAGGAAGAATACCGTGAAGGGTATCTTTCGAAGATGAAAAATCTTTTTTCGGAGATCGGGGTCAGCACGGGAGGAGCAGCGGCTTTTTATTTCAGACTGAATCCCGAATATTCCACGGGAATCACCGGATTTTTTGCGCGAGTGTCAAACGGATCTCTTGAGGAAGTGACTGCCGCCGATATAAATGCCTATCGCCGTCCGATGAGTTATATGTGGGACGCTACAACGCAGCCGTGGAAGCGGAGGAGGGTGTCTGGATGCAGCCCTACCGCGATCCTCAGTCGGGAAATATGCTAATTTCCTTTGTCTCTCCTTTTTATTGTGAAGATATTCTTGCGGGAATGCTGGGCATTGATGTGAATTTTTCCTATCTTGTGCAGTATATTGACAGCATCGCCGTTTACGAGAACGGCAGAGCGCTCCTTCGCGAAGCATCCTCGGGAAACATCTATAATTCCGAAGAGAATTCTTTAGAGTCCGCAGCGAACAATCCGTTTACCATGGCATCCGCCCCCCTCCATAACGGGATGACCCTGGAGCTTCGTGCGGAGTACCGCGATATTCAGCGAAACATCCACCCCATGCTTACCCGAATCGTTCTGGCATTCATCGTGGTATCGGTGTTCTTTATCATTTGCACCATTATCGTCACCCGTAAGATTACCGCACCGCTGAAAAAACTGACGGCGGCGGCAAAGGATATCGCCAACGGTAAGGAAAATGTAGACTTGACCATGGATTCGGATGATGAAATAGGCACCCTCGCCAAGGTTCTCAGCAATACTTACAGCAAGCTGATCGAATACACAAAATACGTCAATGCGTTGGCATACCGTGACTCTCTGACGGGTGTGAAAAACAGAACTGCCTATGATGAGGCGGCAAAGGGAATGGACGGAAAGATAGAGGGCGGCGAGACCGCATTTGCCGTGCTTGTTGCCGACATTAACGGCTTGAAGCAGACAAACGACAGATTCGGTCATGATAAGGGAAATGAACTGATCGTGCACGCAACGCGGAATATCTGCGACGCCTTTAAGCACAGCCCCGTTTTCCGCATCGGAGGAGACGAATTTGTAGTTATCATGGAGGGCAGAGATTTTGAAAACCGTGAATCCCTTCTTTCCGCCATGGATGAAGCCTGCAGAGACGATGTGATTACAGCCGGAGAGGGAAGTATCCCCGTTTCCGTGGCTCGCGGAATTGCCGTGTTTGAACCCGAAACGGACAAGGGTTTTGCCGATGTGTTCAACAGGGCGGACAGAGAAATGTACATAAACAAAGAAGCCATTAAGGGGCTTTCCGTATAACCCTTTTCCGAAAAACTTTCACGATAAAACACCGACGAGGGGATTTTCACCCACCTCATCGGTGTTTTTGTTGTTATTGTGAGAGTTTTCCTCGGGAGTGGGACGGTTCGGCTGCAATCTGAAAGGAAAATTCTATGAAATGCGATACCCATTTTCTGTGTTCAAATTGTTTGTCTCTTCTTTTTCTCCTTTAGCGAGGAGAAAAAGAAGCAAAAAGAGGAACTTTTTCTGACGCTTGGGATTTTCGACCTCTGAGGAGGTCGATGAGGGGCTTTGCCCCCTCAACCCCCACCAACTTTTGAAAAAGTTGGATCAAAACTTTTGTACTTGTGATAAATCTGCACGTTATCTTCACTCGATAAACCAAAACTGCACGTTGGAGAATTTTCCGTAAGGGAAATTCTCGGGAGTGAGGCGGTTCGGTTACAATTCAAACCGCACAAAATCCTCACTCGATAAACAAAAGTTGCACGTTGGAGAATTTTCCGTAAGGGAAATTCTCGGGAGTGAGGCGGTTCGGTTACAATTCAAACTGCACGTTACCCTCACTCAGCCCATGTGCCGTTTTTGAAGATGGGGGTGGGTTCGCCGTTTTTCCAGCCTGTGATCTCCATATCGTCAGCTCCTATCATAAAGTCAACGTGGATCATGCTTTCGTTGATTCCGAGGGCACGGCATTCCTCGTTTGTTTTCTCAAGGTGCCCCTCGATGCAGTCGTTGAAGCCCCGTCCCATCGCCAGATGACAGCTTGCGTTTTCGTCAAACAGCGTCTCGTAGAACAGGATGCCGCTTTCGTTGATGGGGCTGTTCTTCGGAATGAGCGCAAGCTCACCGAGACGTCTCGCTCCCTCGTCCATGGTCAGCATCTTGTCGAGAAGGGCACCGCCTACCTCAGCATCCCATTCGACAGCGGAGCCGTTTTCAAAACGGATGCGGAATCGGTCGATGAGCTGTCCCTGATAGGAAAGAGGCTTTGTGGCAACGACCCAGCCCTCCGCCTTTCCTGCCATGGGCGAGGTGAAGATCTCCTCGGTGGGAAGATTGGGATTGAAGTAGATGCCCTGCTTTGTGGTCTCTCCGCCGCCGCACCAGACTGGTGCGGCGGCGGA
>SVSU01000074.1 GCA_015064135.1 Oscillospiraceae bacterium | reverse complement strand
GCCTGCTAACGTTTCAATATGTCTCACAAAGTAAAATTTTCGGTCACGATTTCGATTCAGTAAAGACCAGATATTCTTGGTATATATCATCAATGTTCATATTTATCAACTGCTCAATCGAATATCTATCACATAATTGCTGAACAAATTTTGTTCCAAGGTAATATCCAACATCTCCTTTTCCGCGATATCTTACCCAATCTCCAAAATAGTGCTGATTTGATTTTGTCATCGTCGGCAAATCAGAATAAAAATCTGATAATATTTGCTTATAATGATTATCGCACCATTCCAACCAACCGTTTTTGTTTTGATGGTAATAGTTGAAGTCATTAACCAGAGCTTGTTCGAAATACATTGCTATTCCCTCGGTAAACAACTGCCATACAAAATTCCGAGCATTATCATCACTACGTTGATGAAACATACCGTATTGTTTGTGATATATATGCCCCAATTCGTGATAAACAAGTCCATACATTGAAGAATCACCACACCAATTCAGTTCAAGTATTTTTTCTATCCCAAGCAATACTACATCTCGTCCATTTACCGTGGTTGCCCATCCTGCAGCATTACAAAGGCCAATATACAAGACAATATCAACGTTCAATTCACACCCGAAACGGTCAAGTATTTTTTTATTCAGGTCATCTGTAATACGACAAAAAGAGGAATGTAAAGTTTCTAATTGTGGATTATCAAAAACAGCATTGAGAATCGGCAACACATCTTTTTCATATGTATAATCTCCGTTATCCAAACAATCTATTAAATCGTCCTTGAAAATACTTGCAGATTTATTATAAATAGAATCAATATATAATTCCCATTTCTCTATATTGAAAATTCCATTGTCAAACAAGTGGTCAATTAGCGAAAATGTGTCAATTATTCTCATCATATTGAAGAGCCTCCGTCTTTTTATTTATTGCGCAGACTTATCGTAAGTTTTGCCTTTGTCGAACCAAAACGCAGGGATAAAGACACGATCTTATTATAGCACAAAAACCGCAGAAAATCAATCTGCGGTTTCTATTTTTCTGTCGGTAGGTGGTGTACTCTAAAACTGTCCTTAAGAGTACAGCCCATTTGGGCTTGTTTTTTTGTTTTGCAAGGAAAGACAGGCACAAAAAGCCGACACAAAACTGCATCGGCTTTTTTCTGCATTGTACTGCTCCCTCAACCGCCGAACAAGCGAAATCGCTCCCCCACAGCGTCAGGGCGAGGGCGTTTCATCATCCTTCACATATTCGATGATGTCGCAGGAGATTACATTCCAAAGCCGTGCATATGCGGTCTAAAATGTAACTGGCGTAACGAACGACACGGTTTTTATAGTAGCGGTCTATTGTTTGAAATTCAATCCCGGTTCGCTTGGCTAACTCATACCGAGTAATACCACGCTCGCCCAAATATTTATCAATAGTTAACTTTACCATCAACATCCCTCCTTTAATATACATCTTTTATTACTGAGAGGTTCCCTGACCGTATCAGAGAACCTTTTTCAATTTCACACCACAAGAAATTCCCACCCATCAGCACTGGAAGGACTCAAACCTCTTTCCGCCCCATGTGACAAGCAGACGATACAGCAAAATGAGCGCGAGGGCAAAAACAAGCGCAAATACTGCAAGATATACGAGGGGAGTGAGCACTCCTCCGAGAAGAGCCCACCCGATTCCGCCGAGGATGGGGAGCACCATTCCCAAAAGTATAACAAACAGCACAGGCATTCCCTGTTTGCAGGGCGCGGCTTCGTTTATCCATGTGAAATTCGGAAAAAGAAGGTTGAATACCAGCCCGAGCATTCCAAAAAATGCGGCAATCTCTGCGGACAACACGGTAATAAGCAGAACCTCGGGGATGGAACAGCCCAGCGAAGCTGCAATAACAAGTCCGGCAATGGTGCTTGCGCTTCCCGTAAGAACAAGATGGAGTTTCAGCTTTCCGATAATCACGTCGCGACCCGAAACAGGCATGGCTCTCATGACCCACAAATTCTTCCCTTCAAGGGAAACAGAGGGCGCGGTAAAGCAAGACATTCCGTTGATGGCAGAGATAAACGCAGGAATGAGCAGCGGCATAACAGAATAAAATCCGGGAATAAGCCGAAGGGTCTCCGTTATGGTTTCTCTGAAGAAGGGTACGGCTGCAGCAGAGGCCAGAATCATAATAACCCCGAGCCCCACATTCATCAGATAAACCGCGCTCGTGAACAGCCTGCGAAGCTCCTTGCGGAATACTGCATTGGACGGGGAATGCTGTCTGTATCCTTTTTTTCCATGGGGTGTTGTTCTGACATTTGCGGAGACGTTTTTTCCATGCAGAGAACGAATAAACGTAAGCGAGAGCACACGATACACCGCCGCAAACAAAAGAGCCGCACCCACAATCAGAAGAAGGCTGTGTAAAACCTCGCCGGTACAGGCAAGGCCGAGGGAGTAAAACGGTGCCGCCCATGCTTTAACAAAGGAAGCAACCTCTTCCCCGTTCGCCGCAAGATAGGTGAGAAATGTCCCGACTTTGGAATACAGAGTATAATACACAACGAGGAAAAGAATCATAAACACCATGGATCCCACTGCCTTGTTCTTTACCCTGCGCAGGATCAGATGGAGCAAATATCCGAGAACACACGCCACCGCCTGCGCGCACAGCGTTACAGCAACAAGAGAAGCGATAAGCCCCACAGTCTGTGCTGCCGTCAAAGGACCGATGCGGTAAATATAGACGCCCACAGCAGGTGCCGTAACGAGAATGACGGTTCCGAGAGAAGATGCGAGCAAAACCGCCATTCGGCTGAGAAGAATAAGGCCGGGCGGAATGGGCATGGAAAGAAGCAGTTCATTATCCGAGGCATTGTACAGTTGATTCTGCGTAGCAAAAACATTCATAAACACCGTTAATGCCGCCGCCAGAAAACCGCACAGGGCAAAATAGAGCCACGACATCCCCACTGTACAAAAAACCGACAGTGTATCCCAAAGCATAACGAACAAAAACTCGAAAGCCACGACCATATAGACAAGAAGAAATCCGATAACAATGGGCATCGCCTTGCTTTTCTTCTTCCCCGGCAAAGATTTGCCAAAATTTCGGATCATAGCTTTGATCCTGATGGAAATCAGCTTGAAAAGGAGATCTTTTTTCATTGGAACCTCCCCTCAGGCATCATTGTCCGCCAACTCAAGGAACACTTCCTCAAGAGAAGCATCCCCCGTCACCTCGTCCATGGTACCGTTTTTCAGCAGTTTTCCGTCTTTGATAACGGCGATCTTATGGCAGAGCTTTTCGGCCACCTCGAGGACATGGGTGGAAAAGAAGATCGCACCGCCTGCCTCACAGTGCTCCTTCATCACGGTCTTTAATTTGTGCGCCGCCGAAGGGTCGAGACCGACAAAAGGCTCATCCATAATAATCAGCTTCGGCTTGTGTATCAGGGCTGATATAACGGCAATTTTCTGCCGCATACCGTGAGAACAGGCGGAAATGGGCTTGGCGAATGCTTCCGTAACGGAAAGAAGCTCCCCGTAGTATTCCATGCATTCCTTCCTCTCTGCCGCAGAAACACCGTACACATCGGCTACAAAATTCAGGTATTCATGCCCCGTGAGGAAATCATACATATCGGGATTGTCGGGAATATATGCCGTCATACGCTTGCAGGCCAGGGGATCTCTCCTTATCGAATTGCCGCCGATGGTAATCTCCCCTTCATCAAAATCGATGAGACCGCAGCAAGCCTTCAATGTGGTGGTCTTACCGGCACCGTTATGCCCGATAAAACCATATATCTCCCCGGCGGAAATGGTAAGAGAAAGATCGTCTACCGCCGTTTTCTCTCCGTATTTTTTCGTAAGATGTGAAATACTCAGCATGAAAATTCCTCCCATAAGTAATTCTATTCTGATTATACACTTTTTTTCAGCGGAATGCAATAGGCTAAAGAAAAAATGATATCACATTGATATCACAAAAGGGCGTGGGCAACTCAAAAAACAAAAAACGACGTGCTTCATCTGAAACACATCGTCTTTTGAAGGGTGAATGATGGGATTCGAACCCACGACCCCCAGGGCCACAACCTGATGCTCTAACCAACTGAGCTACATCCACCGTGAGCCGGAACATTATAGGTTTATATAATGCACCGCTTTTTCACACAACATACCCATGAGGCGGCGATTGCCCGGAGCGATTGCTCCCCCCCGGTACATCGTATGTTAACGTACCTTGGGGGATTCGAACCCTCGACCTACTGCTTAGAAGGCAGTTGCTCTATCCAACTGAGCTAAAGGTACTTAACTCGGATACCTCGACTCCATCGAATCGGGGACTCCGTATAATAAATTATGAACACACACCAAAGATGTGCATTCATAAAATGAAGCGGGTGATGGGAATCGAACCCACATAACCAGCTTGGAAGGCTGGAATTCTACCACTGAACTACACCCGCACAGGCCACTTGAATCAAGTGCCCTATTATAATATCACAAACAGCGGATTTTGTCAAGCGTTTACGAGAAATTTTTTTGGTTTTTTTCAACTTTTTTCATTTCCCACTCCCTCCCCATTTTCTTTTGTCTCATTCTGCCCCCATCCCTTTTGTCGTTTCCGGAACGCGAAAGAAAAACTTGATTATCAAATAAAAATGCGTTATAATAAAGTCATATCAACAAAAAACAAACTCAAAAAGCGAAAGGCGGTAATCCCTTGCATTGCGGCAAATCAAAATATCGTCGTGCTCTTGAGGCGGCATTTCCGCACACCGTCCCCATTCTTGCGGGCTTCCTCTTCCTCGGCATGACATACGGCATTTACATGAATGTTTCCGGTTTTTCCTTTCTTTACCCCATGCTTATGAGCCTGACCATCTTCGCAGGTTCTGCGGAATTTGTGACAGTCTCCCTTCTCCTCGCCCCCTTCGATCCCATCAAAGCGTTCGCCATGACACTGATGATCAACGCGAGACATCTGTTTTACGGCATCTCCATGCTGGACAAGTACAAAAACACGGGCAAAGTAAAGCCCTACCTGATCTTCGGTATGTGCGACGAGAGCTTCTCCATCAACTTCACAGCAGACATTCCTCCCGATGTTGACAAAAGCCTGTTTATGTTTTTCGTCACCCTGCTGAATCAGTTCTACTGGGTAATGGGAGCAACGCTGGGCGGTATTTTCGGCTCCTTCATCTCCTTCAGCACCGAAGGTATCGACTTTGTGATGACCGCCATGTTCACGGTAATCTTCCTCGAACAGTGGCGGAAGGAAAAGACCCACATTCCTTCCCTTCTCGGGCTCGGATTGTCCATCCTCTGCCTCATCTTCTTTGGCGCGGACGGCTTTATCATCCCTGCAATGGGTGCCATCCTTCTTATTCTGACATTGCTGAAACACCCGTTGGAGAGAAGGATTGATCAAAAAAGAGAAAAGGAGACCGGTGTATGACAACAACACAGCAGATCATTACCATCGGAATGGTGGTTCTCGCCACACTTCTCACTCGTTTTCTTCCTTTTATTGTCTTCCCTGCAGGAAAAGAAGCGCCGAAATACATCAAATATCTGGGCAAAACCCTGGCAGGCGCTGTTTTCGGACTTCTTGTGATTTACTGCCTGAAAAACACGTCTCCCCTCACCTTCCCCCACGGGCTTCCCGAGCTTATCTCGGTTGCCGTTGTGGTCACACTCCACCTGTGGAAGCGGCAGATGCTCCTTTCCATTGCCGGAGGAACCGTTTGCTATATGCTTCTTGTTCAGTTCATGTTCTGACCGCCGCCATACATAAGCAAACCGCCTTGAAAAAAGTGATTAAATGTGGTATGATATAGCAGATAATAGAGCATATCGCTTTGTTATTGAGGAATATAAAATGCGCGCATACCACTTTTTCATGAAATTCATGCGAAGCTTTTATTTCGGCTTCCGCTGTGCATGGCTGATCATTTTCACGCTTGGAGCGATCCTTGCCGCCATGGTTTTTGTTATGATGAGGTAACACAATGAGACTTGACAAATATCTCTCGGGAAGCGGAATGTTTTCCCGAAGCGAGGCAGGCCGTGCCATACGCAGCGGCAGAATAACCGTAAACGGAGAAGTGGTGAAAAGCCCCTCCGTACATATCGATGAAAACACAGCCTCTGTCAAATACGGAGATGAAGCTGTGGTATGGACAAAATACAAATATGCCATGCTCAATAAGCCCGAAGGATATATCAGTGCCACAGACACCGATCCCTCGGACACGGGAAGAACGGTCATGTCCCTTCTGCCGCCCGAATTTACGCGCCTCGGAATGTTCCCCTGCGGCAGGCTTGACATTGACACGGTGGGACTTTTGCTCATCACCGACAACGGTCCCCTTGCCCACGAGCTTTTGTCCCCGAAGCATCATGTGGAAAAGACATATCGCTTCCGCTGTTCCGTTCCCGTAGGTGACGAGATGCACGAAAGGCTGGAAAGTGGCATAGAATTCAGCGACTTTACCTCAAAGCCATGCCGTGTGGTGCTTGACCCCGACGGTCTCAGCGGAGAGATCTCCGTAACGGAGGGGAAATTCCATCAGGTAAAGCGGATGTTTCACGCCGTAGGCAGCGAGATCGTATTTCTCGAACGGATCCGCTTCGGTCCTTTGGAGCTGGACAACTCTCTCCCTCGCGGAGAATGGCGATGGCTGACGGAGGCGGAGATTGCGGCACTGAATTCCCTATAAGCCCGCCGAACGGGACAGCCGAAATAATCCAAAACAATACAACAAAAACATAAATCCCCCACGGAGGTACAAATGGATATACTCAAAAAACTCAGCGAGGAGCTCTCCCTTCCTCTCAACAAACTGGAGGCGACAGTAGCCCTCCTCGACGACGGAAACACCGTCCCCTTTGTGGCACGATACCGCAAAGAGGTGACAGGCGGCATGGACGACACCGTTCTCCGTAACCTTCTCGACCGCCTTACATATCTGAGAAACTTAGAAAAGCGAAAAGAGGAGGTAAAAGCCCTCATCGCCGCCCAGGAAAAGCTCACGGACGAGCTGGCAGAACGCATCGATGGGGCTGAAACCGTCACCGAGGTGGACGACATCTACCGCCCCTTCCGACCAAAGCGCAAAACAAGAGCCTCCGTGGCAAGAGAAAAAGGGCTCGCCCCTCTCGCGGAACTTATCATGGAACAGAGAGCATCCTACTCCCCGTCCATTGAAGAAGAAGCTGTGCTTTATATAAATGAAGAAAAAGGTGTCGCTTCCGCTGAAGAAGCCCTCGCCGGTGCCTCCGATATTATCGCCGAGGAAGTTTCCGACAACGCCGATGTCCGGGGTGAGATCCGCCGCCTCACCTTTGAAAACGGCATCATCCGCACAAAACAACTGACAGATGCCCCCGTTTACGAGCAGTATTACGACTATTTTGAAAAAATCGCAAAAATTCCTTCCCACCGTGTCCTTGCCATCAACCGCGGCGAGGCTGAGGAAGCGCTGAAGGTCACTGTGGAAATTGAGCGCGACATCATCCTCAACGCCATTTTCTCATTGGTCATCACCAACTATAAAAGTCCTGCTTTCAAGTTTGTCTCCGCTGCCATCTGCGACGGCTATGACCGACTCACCGCCCCTTCCGTGGAGCGCGAGATCCGTGCGGAACTGACCGATATTGCAAGCGAAAGTGCCATCAAGCTGTTCTCCGTCAACCTGAGAAACCTCCTCATGCAGGCACCTCTCAAGGGAAAGACCGTCCTCGGCTACGACCCCGGTTACAGAACGGGATGCAAGCTGGCAGTGGTGACAAAAACAGGTCAGGTCATGGATACCGCCGTCATTTACCCCACAAAGCCCCACGAAAAGATCGAAGAATCCAAACGTGTGGTAAAATCCCTTATCAAAAAGTACGGCGTAGATGTTGTCGCCATCGGAAACGGCACCGCTTCGGGCGAGAGCGAAATGTTCATCGCCGAGACCCTTCGTGAGCTGGACGGAAAAACAAAATACATCATCGTATCGGAAGCCGGTGCCAGTGTATACTCCGCGTCAAAGCTGGGGGCTGAGGAATTCCCCGATTTCGACGTCACCGAACGCAGTGCGGTCTCCATTGCGCGCCGTCTCCAGGACCCTCTTGCAGAACTTGTAAAGATAGACCCCAAATCCATCGGTGTGGGTCAGTACCAGCACGACATGAAGGAGGCGCGCCTTGACGATGCCCTCTCCGGTGTTGTGGAATCCTGTGTAAATGCCGTCGGCGTTGACCTTAATACAGCGTCCTACTCCCTTCTCTCCTATATCGCCGGCATTAACATGACCTCTGCAAAGAATATCGTTAAATACCGCGAGGCAAACGGCGAATTTTCATCCCGCGCCGAGGTTCTGAAGGTTCCCCGTTTCGGCGCCAAGGCATTTGAACAGGCGGCAGGCTTCCTCAGAATTCCCGGTGCCGACGAGATTCTCGACAACACGGGCGTTCATCCCGAATCATACAGCGCCGCACGGGCTCTCCTCGAAAAATTCGGCTACACGGCGGAAGATGTGCGCACAGGGCTATCCGATATCAGAGCAAAAACAACCGCATACGGTCTCAAAAAACTGGCAGAGGAGCTGGAATGCGGCGAAATGACCCTCTCCGACATCATCGGCGAACTGGAAAAGCCGGGGCGCGACATCCGTGACAGTCTCCCTCCGCCCATCCTCCGCGACAAGGTTCTCGCCATGGAAGACCTCACCGAGGGTATGGTACTGACGGGTACGGTACGCAACGTTATCGACTTCGGCGCATTTGTGGACATCGGCGTACACCAGGACGGCCTTGTTCACATCTCCGAGATCTCCGACCGATACATCAAGCATCCCTCCGAGGTTCTGGCGGTTGGCGATGTTGTAAAGGTGACGGTGCTTTCCGTGGATCTCAGAAAAAAGAGGATCGGTTTGACCATGAAGGGCGCGAAATAATACGATTTTTGGTGTACGGCACCGAAAAAACCCCTGTTTTTTAATAAAATTAAAGATTTCACAGGTTTGCTCATGGTTTTCGGAAAATCGGAAACCACAAGGGTGTACAAATTACACAAATGAGCAAAACAAATTTCGGTAAAAAAAACTCTTTAAAAACGCCGCGGAATTTGATACAATATAACACGATACAATATAAGCGTAAGTGCCCTCTTGCGGCACAGACGTGTTTGATAAAATGAAGTAAAGATATATATCCAAACAGGAGGATTTATCCATGGCAAGCTTATCTCTGAAGCACATTTATAAGAAGTATCCCGGCGGTGTTACCGCTGTAAGCGATTTCTGCCTTGAGATCAAGGACAAGGAATTTCTCATTCTCGTAGGCCCTTCCGGATGCGGTAAGACAACCACACTCCGTATGATCGCCGGTCTGGAAGAGATTTCCGAAGGCGAACTGTTCATCGGCGACAGACTGGTAAACGACGTTGCCCCCAAGGACCGCGACATCGCGATGGTATTCCAGAACTACGCTCTGTACCCCCATATGACCGTATTTGACAACATGGCATTCGGTCTGAAGCTCCGCAAGACTCCCAAGGAAGAGATCAAGCGCCGCGTGGAAGAAGCAGCTCGTATTCTCGACATCACACACCTTCTCGACAGAAAGCCCAAGGCTCTGTCCGGTGGTCAGAAGCAGAGAGTTGCGCTCGGCCGTGCTATCGTCCGTAACCCCAAGGTATTCCTTCTCGACGAGCCTCTGTCCAACCTGGACGCTAAGCTCCGTGCAGCCATGAGAACAGAGCTCACAAAGATCCACCAGAGAGTTGGTACAACATTCGTATACGTAACACACGACCAGGTAGAGGCTATGACAATGGCTACCCGTATCGTTGTTATGAAGGACGGTCTCATCCAGCAGGTTGACACACCTCAGAACCTGTACGACAACCCCGTAAACCTGTTCGTTGCAGGCTTCATCGGCACACCTCAGATGAACTTTGTAAACAGCGTTCTCGAGCAGAAGGACGACGGTCTGTATGTAACATTCGGCTCCAACAGCCTGAAGCTGCCTGCTGAAAAGGCAAGCGATCCTGCGCTGAAGGATTACATCGGCGAAGAAGTTGTTATGGGTATCCGTCCCGAATGTATCCATGACGATGCTGCTTCCATCAGAGCAATGTCCGATTCCGTTATCGAAACAGACGTTGAAGTTACCGAGCTTATGGGTTCCGAAATCTACCTGTATCTGGTAACAGAGGAAACCAACATGATCGCTCGCGTTTCCAACCGTTCCACAGCAAGAGCAGGCGACATCATCAACGTTGCATTCGATATGTCCAGAATCCACCTGTTCGACAAGGACACAGAACGTTACATCATCCACTGAGTGGGGATAACGTGCAGTTTGCATTGTAAGCGAACTGCCCCACTCCCGAGAATTTCCCTTGCGGAAAATTCTCCAAGGTGCAACTTGTTTTTAAAATGGGGATAACGTGCAGTTTGC
>SVSU01000073.1 GCA_015064135.1 Oscillospiraceae bacterium | reverse complement strand
CGCACGAACGTGGTCCCAGTCAACGAAGTAGATGTGAGCAAATTCGCCGCCGTCGAGAACGCCGTCCTTGATGGTCATGGTTTCACTTCTGCCGAAGAATACGGAGCGCAGATGTCCGTCTGTGTTCATGGATGTGAAGTCGCCGGGCTCGTCAACGTAGCGGCCGAACTGTGCGTGGATGGGGCCGGGATGGCGGTAGTCACCCTCGTTTGCAAAGTCCGGGATCATCTTTCTCATGATATCCAGCAGGTCGTGCTGCAGGAACTCCAGGTCGAAGGAGTCGATGTCGTGGGAGCACTCCTGAATCATTACGGAGCAGGTTGTGTGGTGGGATGCGATGCATACGGTACCGTTCTTGATGCCCGATGCTTCAACGATCTCGATGATCTCCTTGGATACGTCGTGGAATGTGGGGATCCAGCCTCTGGACTGGAGCTCCAGCTCTTTCTGGAAAATCTTGAATTCCATATGTGTTGTCCTCCTGAATGTGGTTTTATGTAAAAATTTTTGTTTGACTGTTTATTTTTTGTCAGCGTTCAGTCTCTCGCCAACGGCTCCGCCCGGGTGAATGAGGGCAAACTGCTCGTTTCTGAAGTCGGTCTCCTCCATGAGCGCGGTGGTCAGGGTGTGGCAGATCACACAAAGTGCGGTGGTGGAGGTGGTGCCCTGTGCGTTGTACTTGTCCGTTTCACGGTTGACGTGCTGCTTCAGAACAACATCCGCCATCTGTGCGAGGGGGGACTCCATGTTTTCCGTAATGGTGATGATGGAGACTCCCTTCTTTTGGCAGATTTCCGCAATGGGAATGAGCTCCTTTGTCTTGCCGCCCCTTGACGCGAGAACGATTGTGTCCCCCTTCTGCAGAAAGCCGCTTGCACCGTGAACCGCCTCCGCCGGGGAGATGAAGCGCGCGGGCTGTTCGATGCAGCAGAGCAGGTGAGCAAGGTGCTGACAGATGATGCCTGAATGGCCGCATCCGCTTGTGCCGATTCGCTCGGCGTTCTTCAACAATTCAACTGCCTTGGCAAATGCCGCCTCGTCGAAGTAGTCCTCCATCTCACGGATGCATTCCATTTCGATCTTGTATACGTCCTTCGCCAGAGCCAAAGATTCCTTTTTGATATGAATCCCTCCCTATCATAACTGTATCATAATTGTACATCATAATTATAACAAGTTAATACATTTTTCGCAATGGATTTTGTTCACTTGATTATGTAAAATTTCCACTTTTTTATCTTGAATTTTTCCATGATTGACCACGGACGGCGCGTAAGCACGAAAATGCGGAAAAAATGGGCTTACTCACATGGAATAAGCCCATTTTGGGTTTGTTTCGGATGATTATCAGAAGGGATCGCCGCATTCGGGGCAGAATTTGGGTGTGGGCGCACCGGCTTCGGGCTCCCAGCCGCACTTGTCGCACTTGGACGCAGGCTTTTTCGCACCGCATTCGGGGCAGAACTTACCCGTGCAGACTGCACCGCAGGCACACTTCCACGAGTTGTCCTCGGGCTTCTTCGCACCGCACTCGGCGCAGAATTTACCCGTGTTCACCGCGCCGCAGGCGCACTTCCAGCCGTCTGCCGCAGGAGTGGGAGCTGCCTGCTGAGCCTGCTGCTGCTGACCCATGGCGAAAAGGTTCTGTGCATTGACGCCGCCCTGATTCATCGCCATGCCCATGCCCATAAAGCCTGTCATGGCACCTGCCTCATTGGAAGCTGCCGCACGCATGGCATCCGCCTGAGCACCGACGAGGGTGGCGCCTGCCATTGTGGGATCGCGGTACATGGCGGTTTTCTGTGCGGTTTTCAGCATTTCCTGATCTTCTTCCGTAAGTGTGGGCGGATTGATTGCCACCTTTACGTCGCCGATACCGCGCGCACCCCACTCACCGCTTAATTCTTCGTTGAGGAACTTTTCAAGCTCATTCGTGTGTGCCGGGATCTGATTGGGACGAAGCTCAAGGAGGGAGAGCTTTGCAAGAGCAGGGCCGAGGGCGCTGATGAACTCGGTTTTCATGGTGACGGCGAGCTCATCCTTGCTGTAAGAATCCCCTGCGTTGCCTGCGATGTTGGTGTAGAACTTCAGGGGGTCGGTGAGACGGAAGGTGTAGGTGCCGTTGCAGCGGAGGGAAACGTCAACATCGAAGTTGATACGGCTGTCAACAACGCGGAAGGAGATGGGGGTGGGGGTACCGAACTTGTTGTCCAGGATCTCCTTGGTGTTGAAGTAATAAACGCGCTGATCCTTGCCCGTGTCACCGCCGTAGGTGAAGCGACGGCCGATCTGCTTGAAGGATTCAATGATGCTCTCGCCGAGAGAGCCTGCGAAAATGGAGGGCTCCGTGGATGCATCGTAGGTGAACTGACCGGGCTCGGCGCAGAAATCCACCACCTTGCCCTGTTCCACGATGATCATGCACTGACCGTCAGCTACGGCAATGCCCGAGCCGTTTGAGATGATGTTTTCCTCGCCCTTGGTGTTTGAGGAACGGCTGCTTGTGCGCTTCTGACCCTTTACCATGAGGATGTCATTGGGAAGGGAATCGCAGTAAATAAATTCTTTCCACTGGTCGGCAAGAACGCCTCCTGCTGCACCGGTGATTGCTTTGATAAGTCCCATAGTGTACTCCTTTATCAAAAAATAATATAGTGTATTTTCAGTATGCTTTCATGGGTTCGCCATATGAAATGCGTTTGTTTTTCAGTCCTTCGGGAACGCCTCCACAACGGCATCCTCGGGGGCAAAGGGGACGGGGGTGAGGGTAGGTTCGCCGTCGGTGGGCTCGATTTTCAGAACTGCCGCTGTGTTCGGTGTGATGCGGCAGCGGAGGGTGTCGTTGTATGTAAGGACATCGGAGGGGAGGGCACATTCGGCACCATCGCCCTTTTCACCTACGGCAGAAACCACGGAGATACGGTATTTTTGCCCCTCTTTCTCGGCAAGGCCGATGTGGCGCATCATGGGAATCCTTGCATCCACATTTGCTCCGTCAGCGGTGAAGATAAAGATGAAACCCTCGTCTCCGATCATGTGTGCGCTTCCGTCTGCGGCATACTGACCGGGTTCGCCGAAGATGGTGCGGCGAGACTTCAGAAAACGGAGGTTTTCATCGGCGAAGGCTCTCCACTTTTTCAGAATATCGGCACATTCGGGGTAGTCACGGAGGGCGTTGTAGCCTCTTGATACCTGACAGTAGTACGATGTGCTGAGGCAGGAAATGATGCTTGCCTCAAAGGCAGGGGGCGTGTCGCCGAAGATGGAGGAATAGTTCATGTAAACGGGGCGGAAGCGGTCGTTTTCGTTGTGCCATGTCTGGAGACGGTTGTTCGGCACGGTGCCCATTTCGTAGTAATTTTCGTCGGAGTTGAAGTTGACGAGAGACCAGATGCCGCCGCGCTTCAGACCGTAATACTGCTCCATGCAGATCCTCGGATAGCGTGCCCGGAGCTTTGCCTTGAATTTTTCGATGTTCTTCCATTCCTTGTACCGTTTGTCTCCCACGGGATGACCGTGATTGGCGGCATAGCACTGATCCTCGCCCACAGACTCAAAATGGTAGCCTGCGATCTCGCGGTAGTTGATCCATCTGCCGTCGAAGCACCAGAAACGGGGGGAGTAGCGCTCGAGGACACGGGTCGTGGCTTCAAAATGGAAGTCCATGTACTCGTCCGAGGCGGCACAGCCCAGTCGGGTTGAGAAATACTCGTGGGGAGTTCCGTCCTCGTGAAGGGCAGCCCACTCGGGACGCTCGCGGTAGACGATATTCGGCGTGCAGAATGAGCCGATGTAAATGCCCTTGTCCCTTGCCTGTCGGATGAACTCATCATAGGGTCGGGGAGCCTCAAAAGTTTCCGTATAACCCACGATCTCGTCCCCGTCGCCTGCCTCCACCGTGCCGTGCATTGTGTCGTTGGCAGCGGAGCCGATTCCCGGGTGCTCATGCTTGTAGATGGGGAAGCCCATGGGGGTGATCCGCATATCACGGATATACTCGGGCTCCGTTGAGGGGTGATTGTCGTGGCCGAAATACATGGCGGCGGTGAGCAGATCCTTGACCCCTGCGCGCACAAGGGGCTCGATGCAGGTGATGTCGGGGGAGAAAAGCCTTGCCCACCATCCGTTCTGCCACAGGAACCAGCCGTCCTCGGGGAGGGGCTGAAGGGGAAGATGGTATTCGACGAACTCCTGCATTGCCCAGACCTCGCCCCAGTCAAGGGTTTCAATGGGGAAGCCTGCGTCCTCGGGGATGACATGATCCTTGAAATGCTGATGGATACCGCCGTTTGTGAAAATGTCGGGGTAGTGCTTCTTTACGTCAATGGGGCCGGGATACGGTCCGTGTGCCGAGCGTTTGATGCCCTCGTTTCGGTAGACGACGAAGAAGGTTTTCTCGGAGACGAACCATTCGCCGTCCTCCACCTTATAGTTGGGGGAGAAACCGAGGGTAACGCGGTCGCATCCCTCCTCCTCTGTGTCCCAGTAGGGGTATTCAAGGCCGCAGCAGATGCCGCCGTCTCCCATTCGGATGAAATAGTTTGTGGGGACGTGCCAGAAGGTCTGGTCGTCGTGCAAGAGAATCTCAGAAGCGGGCTCAGCGAGGGTGATCTTGTCGCACACCACCCGATCGGCGTTCCATTCGCCCCTGCTTTTGGAAAAGGAGACTCGACGCTCAAAGAACGGGCGGTCATCGGGGAGGACATAACGAATCGTTGCGGTGAATTCACCTTCTCTGAAAAGGAATTCGATGCCGTCTGCGGTTTTTGCGAATGCCTGCGCTTTTCCGTGGGCAAAATACACCTTACCCGAGGCGGTCAAAGAGAAGCCGTGGGAAGACAGGGTATAGCTTACGTCACGGGAGAGATCGGTGACGGCAAGAAGGGCTCCGTTTGAGCGATCGATATTCAAGCGGATCCTGCCGTTTTGGAGAGAGAGCATGGTTTGTGTTCACCTCCGTGGGGTTTGTTTGGTTTGATTGTATTTCAAATGAAGGGGATTGTCAATCACAGAATGTAAAAAATGCATAAAGAATGGGGGAGGGGGACAGATTGAAAGCGAACGTGGGGCGGTAGTCAATTATTATATCGTTGCTGTGATTTACAGTGATATAGCGAACGAACAGCGTTTCTCGAACTTTTTCAGAGGTTGTTTACAACCTCATGCGTGGACAAAAGAATAAAGGCGACGCTGAGCTTCGCTATATGTCTGTAATCGACAGTAACGATATATAAACCAAAAGCCCACGTTCGCTATATCACTGTAACCTAAAGCAACGTCCCCCACCATCCCCCTGAAAAGTGTATGAAAATAACGAAATAAACAAACAATATCCATACGTGAAAAAACTCACCCAAAAGAATTGAAGTTTATGAAAGTGTATATAAAATAATATGGAAAGATTTTTCGCTTTGTCGAATGGAGAATTTTACAGCGCGAAAATAACAACGCATCAAGAATTTGTCGAGAAATCACATAAAATGGCGAGGAAATCAAAGTTTTTTGTGTGCAAATATGCTAAAAAATTATATTTCCACTGTTTTCTATTGACAAGTTTGACTTGAAAGGGGTATAATATTATCAATACCGTGGGATAAATAGGTGTTTTTGTTGTGGTTTTTGAACAAAATGCAGAAAACCTATCATCCATCGGTTGTTGTTGCGCGAGCCGCTGCCCCCGGTTTCGGCTCAGACGGCAATACTCTATCACCAACATGGACTCCTATGTACGAAATAGTATAGGATCGTGTGTGAAATCTATTTGATTTGGAGGAAAACTCATGAAAAAGCGTTTGTCTCTCGTACTCGCTCTTCTGATGGTTCTCAGCTCCGCCGCAATGTTCTCCTGCGATAAGGAAACGGTCGGCGAGGAAACCACAGGCACAGAAACTTCCCAGACAGGTGAGGAAACCACAGGCGGCGAATCCAATACCCTTTCCGCCGAAGAAAACAGAATCATCCTCGGCAACACCACCGAACTGACCGGTGACTTCCGTTTCCCCGGCTACGGCGGATCTTCCGCAGGTGCGGCTGACCAGGACATCAACGCCCTCATCGTCGGTTATTCCACAATGGAAACCAACCAGGCAGGTGAGTATGTGTGGAACGAAACCGCTGTTAAGTCTCACACCGAAGAAGTGATCGACAACGGCGACGGCACACAGAACTATAAGGTTACCATCGAGATCAACGAGGGTCTGACCTTCTCAGACGGCACCCCCGTTACCGCAGACAACTATCTGGCAGAAGTTCTGGCATTCTCTACCATCGTTGCCCAGAACGCAGGCGGCACAGGTATGACAGGTCAGGCATTCGTAGGCTATGAAGAATATTTCAACTATGCCGGCGAGGGCGTTGTTATTGACGCTGAAGCTCCCGCTGCAAAGGAATTCGCAGGTATCCGCAAGCTCTCCGATTACAGCTTCTCTCTTGAAGTAAGCGGTGCGGCAGGCTATTATCCCTACTTCTATGCATACACCTATGCTGCAGTAACTCCTTATGACCTCGGTCTCATTCTCGGCGACGGCATCACCATCAAGGACGACGGTGAGGGCTGCTACCTTGACGGCGGCTGGTATGAGCAGACTGCCGACAGCACAGCAGAGGCTCTCGCATTCGTAAAGAGCGCACACATGATGGAAGCGCGCTACGACACAAATAAGTATCCCGTTGCAGGTCCCTATGTGATCACGGAATGGGATGAGGGCACAAAACAGGCTACTCTCAAGAAGAACGAAAAGTTTGCCGGTAACTTTGAAGGTCAGAAGCCTTCCATCGAAACCGTTGTTTATGTAAAGATCGTTCCCGAAACACAGCTCGACCAGCTCAAGAGTGGTGCTGTTGACGTTCTCTCCTCCATCACAGGCGGCGACGAAACAAAGGCGGCTCTTCAGGTTGTAGGTCAGGGCTTTGCTGAAAACCACTACCAGAGAGCAGGTTACGGTAAGATCCAGTTCGACTGCGACTTCGGTCCCACAATGTTCGCTGAAGTACGTCAGGCTCTGTCCACACTCCTTGACCGCGCAACATTCGCTACCACCTTCACAGGCGGCTACGGTAAGGTTGTAAACGGTCCTTACTCCGAGGATTCCTGGATGTTCATCGACGCTGAGGAAACTCTTGAAGATACCCTCAATATGTACGAATACTCCCTCGCAAACGCAAAGCAGATTCTGGATGCTGCCGGCTGGGTATACAACTCCAAGGGTGAAGCGTATGCAGAAGGCGCTGACGGCGTTGACAAGGTTCGTTACAAGAAGGTAACAAAGGAAGAGCTGGAAGCGCTCACTACCGCTGACGGTGTGGCTGCTACCATCGCTTACGAATCCACAAACAATACAGACAATATCGTTTACAAGACAGTTGAGATCGACGGCGCATACTATATCCCCTGCGTTATCAACTGGTTCTCCACAGATAACAACCCCGTTTCCGACCTGCTGGCAACCATGCTTGCAAACGGCGCTGACACAGCGGCTGCAGGTATCGTGATCCGTCAGACAGTGGGTGACTTCAACGCCCTCCTCGGCGAGGTCTACCGTGAGCCCGCATACGGCTTCAGCGGCGTTATCACCTACGGTATGTTCAACCTGGCAACAGGCTTCAACAGCCCCATTTACGACTTCGCTTACAACTGGTCTCTCGACCCCGACTACTTCGCATACTCCAGCGACAAGCTGTATGACGAATACGACCGCGCATTCCCCTACGACCTGACAGCTCCCAAGCTGACCTACGCCGAGGCAATGGAACAGTCCGGCGGCAAGCTGGGTATGGACTACCTGTCCATGGCAATGGTTTACAACGCTTCAACAAACGAAGAGTATATGGAATGGTGGACAGCATATATCCAGAGATGGAATGCGCTCATGCCCGAAATTCCTCTGTACTGCAACTTCTACTACGATATCTACAACGACAAGATCGAGAACTACTACACTTCTCCTTACTGGAGCACAGCGGACGCTGTAATCTACTGCAATATCGCAGGCTAAGTTTCAGCAGCACAAAATGATGGGGGCGTTTCCGCTGAAACTCTCCCGAGGTGAGATGATGCAGCAGATGCAGATTCTCACAAATAATCCAAAATGAAAACGAAGGGGTGTCGCATTGCGGTGCGATGCCCCCGAGTTTGATTTGGCGGCATGAAAAACCGCCATTTTTGGCGTAAAAGAGTCCGAATTTGTCAAAATTTGCATAGGATTTTGTTTGAAATTGAGCGTTATTCGCCGATTTGGCGCACCTTTGAGGTGTATCGCTCGGGGCTGTTGTGCGTCAGGTACGGCAGTCTCTTTGTTTTTCGGAAAGACTGACCCTGCTCCATAAAAATTTGATTTGAGGTGCAATATGGGAAAATATGTTCTCAAACGTATCGGATACATGCTCCTGATCCTTGTGATCCTGTCATTTCTGATGTATCTGATCTACAATATGATCCCTTATGACCGCGCAAGAGCGCTCGTGGAAGAGCAGAAGGCGGTCTTTAAGAACGACCCCGCCGGATTTGAGGCGGCTTACCAGAAATTCAGACATCAGTTAGGGCTTGACCGCAGCGTTGTTTTCCGCTATCTCAACTGGCTCGGGCTTGCTCCCATCGACGGTGTGTACGACGGCATCCTCCAGGGCAACCTGGGCTGGAGCTTCCTTTATGACAAGCCTGCCGTTGAAGTTCTCACCTCTCCCATGAGAAATACGGTGTTCATCAACATTTTTGCCACCATTCTCGCCCTCGGCATCACCCTCCCTCTCGGTATCTTCTGTGCCGTTCACCGCGGCGGCAAGCGCGATACGGCGATCCAGATCGGCACCATTGTGGGATACAGCATCCCCAGCTTCATCATTGCCATTCTGTTCATCTGTCTCTTCGCCGTGCTTATCCCTATTTTCCCGGTTATGGGTATGAAAACACCGGGAAGCGATTACACGGGCATGAGAAAATTCCTTGACGAGCTCTATTATATGGGGCTCCCCCTCATCGTTATGACCTTCTCCTCCCTGGGCGGCATGACACGTTATGTCCGCGCCTCCATGACCGAAGCGCTGAGCATGGACTGCATCCGAACCGCACGCGCAAAGGGTCTCCGTGAGAAGATCGTCATCTACTCCCACGCATGGAGAAATGCCCTCATTCCGATCATCACCCTTATCATCGGCTGGTTCATCGGTATCTTCTCGGGCTCCCTCATGATCGAAAATATCTTCGGTCTCAACGGTATGGGCAGCACCTATATTTACTGCCTCAACAACAACGACTACGAGGTCGTGCTGATCCTGCAGATGTTCTATGTGGCGCTTGCCCTCCTCGGCAACCTCATCATCGACATCGCATACGGTCTGGCTGACCCTCGCGTAAGAGTAACAAAGTAACGCAGCGGAGGTATTGATATGAGTAAAAATAAGAAAACACTCCGCGAAAGCTGGCTCGGAAGGATGTTCCGCGGAGCATCAAAGGAGCTGGACCCGAATCCCGAAAAATACGCAAGCCCCGGAAAGCTGGCGGTGAAGCGTTTCTTCCGCCGTCCCGCTGCCTGTGTGGCGCTTGCTGTCATAGTTTGTATGTTCCTGTTCGTGTTCATCGGACCCATGATCAACCCCATCGACCTCTCCTACTCCGAGACACTGCACAAGAACGTAAGCCCCTCCTACAACATGATGAGCATTCCCTCCGACCTTGAGGAGGATGTAAATCAGATCGCCTCCTACTCCACATGGTCCGTCGGCGTTGACAATGCAGGCGAGGTGTACACATGGGGCAAAACCTACATGAAAGACGTCAACATCGACATGGCGGACATCCCCGAGGAAGTGAAGAACAGCAAGATCCTCCACGTTGCGGCAGGTATCGACCATGCTGTTGCCATCTCCGAGGACGGCCGCGTTTATTCATGGGGTGCCTACGATAACGGTCAGTATGGCGACAGCGGTACCATGATCGCCATGGCGCTTATCCAGCCCGACGAGCTTATGAACGGCACCATCGACGCGGCGAATGTGAAGCAGCTCGTCTGCGGAAACCAGGTGACAGCCATTGTCATGAACGACGGCACCACCTATATGTGGGGCAACTACAACATCGGCGCCACAAACATGAAGTCCTTCAGAAAACTGGAGAATATCGAAAAAGTGGTGTTCACCCAGTCCCTTATCGTCGGCATAACAAAGGACGGCGAGTTCGTCTGCGGCAAGACCACCGCGTTTGACTCCTATGAGACGGCAGACGAGACCGGAAAGACCGTTCTTGTCAATCTGTGGGAGTATCTGGGCGAGAGAAAGGTGGTTGACATCGCCTCCAATATGTCCAACGCCTGCCTCCTCCTTGAGGACGGTGAGCTTGTGATCGTCGGTGCATCCGGTGACAACTCAAAAGTGCTTCCCGTGGTGCCCGAGGGCGAGAAGGCGGTCTCCGTTTACGGCGGCGCCAGACATTACGCTCTCATTACAGACACAGGCAGAGTATTGAACTGGGGCAGCAACGCCCTCACTCA
>SVSU01000072.1 GCA_015064135.1 Oscillospiraceae bacterium | reverse complement strand
TCTCTCAGCAGGAGCAGCTGCTGTTTCTTCAGCAACAACTTCAGTGGTCTTTTCTGTATCCATTTTGAAAGCCTCCTGTTATCTTTCTAATTTTTGAATTACTCAGAACGGTAATTCTTCATCATCTGTAATTTCTTCAAACTTGGGTGCGCTTGTGTATGCAGGTGACTGCACCGGGTTGCCGTATCCGTAATTGTCGGGCATATATCCACCCTGCATGGGAGCCTGATTAGCCTGTCCCGCGGGACTGCCGTACATTCCTGCCGCCTGCTGAACTGCCATAGGGCTTTCGCTCTTTGCATCAACAAAGTATGCTTCGTCTGCCACAACTTCGGTAGCAAAACGCTTCTGTCCCTGCTGGTCTGTCCATGTGCGAGTCTGAATGGAACCCACAATGCAAATTGAACTTGCCTTGCGGAAATAACGGGTTACAAACTCCGCTGTGGTTCTCCATGCCGTTACATTGATGAAATCGGCCTGGGTCTCTCCACCTTCCCGGCTTACGAATCTTCTGTTTACCGCTACGGTAAAGGAAGTAACGGAAACGCCGGAGGGGGTTGTCTTCAGCTCGGGGTCTGCTGTGAGTCGTCCTCCCAGAATGACCTTGTTAAAGTTAAAGTTAGCCATATATTTCCCTCAAAATCACACAACACTTCACTAAAGCAGATTACGCTTCAGCCTTTGCTGTCTTCTTTGCTTCGTGACGAATCACGATGGAACGGAGAATGCCTTCGGTAATACCCATGACTCTCTCCAGCTCTGCGGGGAAAGAACCTTCGCTTGTGAAATTAACAAGAACGTAGTAGCCCTCGGTCTTGTCGTTGATGGGGTATGCGAGCTTGCGCTTGCCCCACTCGTTTACTTCGGATGCAGTGCCGTTTGCGTTGATGAGAGCTGTGAACTTTTCAACAAGCGCCTTGGTTGCTTCTTCGGTCAGATCGGGGTCAATAACATAAAGGGTTTCGTAGGAATTGATGATCTTTTCCATTTTTTTATACCTCCCTGTGGACTTTTCGGCTGTTGTTATGATTTCAACAGCAGAGAGACGGACTTGAAAATTTGCCCGTTCAATATAGTATTATATCATTTTCTCCCTCTTTTGTCAATATCATTTTACATTTTCCGAATGTTCATCCCCACAAATTTTCCTCTCCTTCCACCTTTTTTTATCACCAAATTGACAATCCCTCCCTATTGGTGGTATAATATGTTGAAAGATAAAAACACAATGGAACGGGAGGTACAATCGTGTTCAATAAATGGCTGACAGCCGAGGAATTCGCTCCACTCACCCCCTTCAACCTCTTTTCAAAAGAGGACGACCGTCCCGAAACACTTGCCGCACATCCCCACCCCGAGGAATTGAAAAATTTTCATATGCTCGTCGGCGGTATCCTTACTGTTGACCCCTCGGAATATGACCGCTTTTTCATACACATTACGGCGGATGACTATTATAAAATGAAGATAAACGGTGCATTCGCCGCACAGGGGCCCGCATCCGGCTATTTCTTCCACTATAACTGGAACCGCATTGATGTCACCGACCTCCTCCGAAACGGGGAAAACACCGTGTCGCTCCATGTTTACTATCAGGGGCTCATCAATCATGTATGGAACAGCGGTGATTTGAGAATGGGCTTCGCCCTTGAGCTGTACGGAGAAAAGGACGGCATCGCTACCCTCCTCGCCGAGGCAGACGAAACATGGCAGTACGCCGTCTCCCCGGCCTATCTCCCCTCGCACACCGTGGGGTATGACACACAGTACACGGAAAACTTCGACGCGCGCCTTGCCGACCCGAAGCCCGGGGAATACCGTCCCTGTGTCCCCGTTTCCCACGACTACACCTTCGCCCCCGAGCCCACTCCCACCCTTCAGATCACGGACAAACGCCCCCTCGTCACTCTCCCTCGTGAGGACGGCGGCATCCTCTGCGACATGGGGGAGGAGGTTGTTGGTACCCTTATTCTCCGTTTCCGCGGAAAGGAAGGGACAAAGGTTCACATTTACTGCGGCGAGGAGCTGGAGGAGGGAGACCTCGCCCCAACGGCTGCTGTCCGTCACAAGATGCGGTGCAACTGCGATTACAGCGAGTATGTCATCCTCTCGGGGGAGTGTGACACCGTGGAGCAGTACGACTACAAGGCTTTCCGCTATTTCTCACTCCGCCCCGAGGACCCCGACACCGTCATCGAGGATGTACTTGTCCGTGTGCGGCATTGGCCCTTTGACGACGGCGCCTGCACCATTGAATCAAACGACCCCATTCTTGACAGCGTATTCAGACTGTGCAAAAACGGGGTAAAATACGGCTCCCAGGAGATTTATGTGGACTGTCCGTCCAGGGAAAAGGGGCAGTATTCGGGGGATATGACCGTGACCGCACTCTCTCACATTCTGCTGACGGGGGATATCTCCCTCGCGAGAAAGGGGATAGGCGACCTGATGCGCTCCGCACGGATCTGTCCCGGACTCATGGCAGTGGCGCCTGGGGGACTGATGCAGGAGATCGCCGACTACTCCCTTCAGCTTCCCATTCTCCTTCTCCGCGACTACCGCTTCACCCGTGACGAGGAATTTCTGCGCGCCTCCATCCCCTGTCTTGACGGGATGCTTGATTATTTCCGCAGATTCGCGCGCGCCGACGGACTCCTTGATGGGGTAAAGGAAAAATGGAATCTGGTGGACTGGCCCGAAAACCTTCGCGACGACTACGATTTTCCCCTGACCCGACCGGTTGCCGACGGGGTACACAATGTGCTCAACGCCTTCTATGTGGGGGCGGTCAAGCTGACGGAGGAGATCAAGGATATCCTCTCCATCCCCCACGAAAACAGGTGGAAAGCTCTGGCGGACACCTTTAATGGCGTATTCTTCGACCCCAAAAAGGGAATCTACCGCGACAGCGAAACCACAAGCCACAGCGCACTTCACTCAAATATTCTCGCCCCCTATTTCGGCTTTGTGCCGAAGGGATATGAGGAGTCCGTCGGTGATTTTATCGTATCGAAGGAGCTCTGCTGCGGCGTATATATGTCCTTCTTCCTTCTGAAATCCCTCACAGCCCTCGGACGATATGAGGACGCATACCGCATTATCACCTCCACTGCGGAAAACTCCTGGTACAACATGGTGCGCGAGGGGGGAACCTGCTGCTTTGAGGCATGGGGCAAGGACAAAAAGGAGAACACCTCCCTCTGCCATCCATGGGCAAGCGCGCCCGTGTCGGTAATCATTGAGGACCTTATGGGCATGGCACCCGACGGCACCTTCACCCCCCATCTGCCCGAGGGAATCCATCTGAGAGCAAGGCTGCCCCTTGTCAATTCGGATAAAACGCATATCAATATTGAAATATAGCCGCACGGAGAAAGGTTCAAACATATGATAAACGCAAATTCCATCCTGATCTGCCCCCTCTGCCGCGTCCCCCTCTGCGATGAGCTTCACTGTCACAAATGCGGTGCGGAATACGAGCGCAAACACGGGGTTTACAATATTGTATCGGACAAAATCTCACAAGGTCAGCAGATTCTCTGGAACATCCCCGAGGAGGCTTTGGCGGAGGACACCGACCTTGCCGATTTTGTCATCACGGGCAACGAGTGGACGGAGGATTACGAATCCAAAAAGAACGACGAGACAAAAGCGGCGGAAAAGAAGCTATTTGCCTGCATGGAGCTTCTGATCTCCCGATTCACGGGGACGGTCTGCGATCTTGCTACGGGCATGGGCACTATGCTCAGCCTGCTTCTTGCCTCGGAAAACAAGAATTTTGACATTGTGTGCACCGACATCTCCCCGAATGTCCTCGCCTACACGAGAAAAGCAATGGGTACCGACGACGACCGCGTTTCATACATCGCCATGGACGGACGGTGCACCTCCGCGGCGGACGACACCTTTGACTACATCACTTCATATGAAGCATTCGGCAATATCCCCGACACCGCACGGGTTGCAAGGGAGATTTACCGTATGCTGAAGCCCGAGGGAAAGCTCATCATCATGGGCAGCTATATCGAAAAGGCCAGCGACAGCTTTGAGCTCGCCGAAATGGTGGGGGTTGAGCGCGGATTGGTGGAGGAATATCTCATCGCCGACCTTCGCGCCGCAGGATTCCGCAATGCAGTCTCCACTGTGGTGGCGGAGGCGGTATGGGCGGAGAATTCCTACGACCTTGTGCCCATTGCAGGGGACAAAAAGCGGTACTGCATCATAAGCGCGGTGAAGTAATGAGAAAAAGCCCGAGAGCACATTTTTTTGATGTGTTTCTCGGACTTTTTGTTTGATTGACAATTCTGCTTGATTCCCACTCAATAAACTCAGTCTGTTCGTTGGAGAAAAACGGTCGGCTGAAAGGCTCCAACGGAGGCTTTCGGACGATGAAAAATGGTGGGGCCCATTTTTCAAGTTTTTCTCGGGAGTGGGACAGTTCGCTTACAAATCAAACCGCACGGTATTCCCACTCAGTTCATTTCAATAATACGCCACATAAGCACCGTGGCATCAACAGCATTTGTCACGCCGTCAAGGTTGAAGTCGTAGCCGATGTCGGGGAGGGGGTATTTTGCGGGCTGCAGGAACCACATTTTCAGCAGCGCCGCATCGATCAGGTTTTCATCCCCGTCGCCGTTCACGTCAAGGGGTATGGTGCCGTATGCGGATGCCTTATAGGAAACCCCTGTGGGATCCGTCCATGTGCCCGACTTCCAGCCGTTTCTTCCGGACAAATAATACAGCGTAATGCTGTTTTCCATTCTGCCGAACATATCGGAGCCCCAGACCTTCGGCACACTTCCCTCGAAGAACACCTTTGAGAGCTGGAAGCACGCGTAGAATGCCTGCTTTCCCATGGTCTTTACTGCTCGGGGGATTGTAATATTCTTGATATAGTTGCAGTTCCAGAACGCCTCGTCACCGATTGTCACAAGGCTGTCGGGAAGGACGACCTCGGCAACGGTTGACTGAAGAAATGCTCTGTATCCGATGGAGGTGACGCCCTCGGGGATCACCACCTTGGTCATGGTTGAGTTCTTCAGGAACACCTGATCTCCCACAGCAACAACAGGGTGTCCCCCTGCTGTGGAGGGAATGTTCACCACAGACGCGCTTCCCGTATAGGAGGAGAGGGTGGCATTGCCCTTTTCATCGATGACAAAGGAGAAATCACCCACGATCACCAGATTGTCGGGTGCCTTTGTCAGGTCAACCACCTTCTTCACCGCTTTTCCGCTGTCGTCAACCTCATAATAAGCCAGCTCATCCTGCTTCAGCCAGAAGTTGCGGATGGTTCCCGATGCGGCTGCCACGATTCTGTTGTCGGTGCCGTCCATGTTTATCTCGTACACATAGCTGGATGTGCTTCCGTACAGATAACCGTTGAAGAAGAAGAGGTAATCATACACTCTCGGCAATGTGATCTCCACTCCCCCGAGGCCGCTGACCTTGGAACGGTACATCGTATTTGAGCCGAAAATGTTGGAGAGGCAGTAGTAATAGCCGTTATAGTAATTCAGCATCGCCACGTCCGCATCCTCGGTGGGACGGAAACAGTAGCCTACAAATGCATCGCTTTCCGAAGCGGAGGGAGCCGCTGTGCCGTTATCGAAGTTCACCCAATCGTAGTGACGATCCTCAAGCTCACCCAGAAATTCCGCGTCGCTGCGGAGGAAATAGGTATGACGCACAAATCCGCCTCGGCAGAAATCCACTTCCACCTTGTTTGTGGGGTCATCCCATGTAACGTCAACGTGGTACCACTTATTGTTGATCTTGACCATGTTCCACGCATGATTCATGGGGGCGGACACCACGATCATGGACTCGATTCCAACCTCTTTGAGCAGGAAGGAGTACGCCAGCGCATAACCCTGACACACGGCGTTGCGGTCAACGAACACGCCTTCCATGGTGAACACATTGGGCGAATAGGAGCCGCCCGTCACCACGCCGAGGTTATAGTCCACCTCGCGCACCAGATAATCGTGGAGGATCAGCGCCTTTTCCACCGCACTCATACCCGTGGAAATGTCGGCAAGGGCATGGTCGATCTCTGCCTTTGTGGGAGAATAGTCGCCGGCATAGGCGGTAAGGGGGCCGTCGGGCATGGAGTAAGAAAAGCCGATCTCCGTTACCGTGCCGTCCGTTACGGTGTAAACCACCTTATCCTCAACAGGGTTCCACAGAAGTTCTGTGTTAAACACCGTATCAAGAAAAGCGGTGAGCGCCTCGGTATCGGTGTAACCTGCGGCGGAGATGTCAATGCATTCTGTCAGGGTCGCTATACCGTCCTCCAGTGCCTTATAAACGATATACTCACTCTCCGAAAGGTTTTCCTCGAAGGCAGGGTCAAAATGAACCGCCGCAAGCTCCCCTTTTGAGAGAAGGGTGAGGTCAGCCTCCACAGTCTCAGCCGCTGCGTCAACAGCCGCTGTCCCTACTGCAAGAACGGATGCACACACAAGGGAAGCGATAATCAAAAGTATTTTTCTCATGTTATACCTCGTTTATCCGTTACGCAAGCGGATATATATCGGGAAGCATACTGTACTGGAACAGAAGGAGGGCGTCGTCGATGGTAACGTCTCCATCCTTCGTGAAGTCCAACCCACCCTCGTATGCAATCTCATACACATCGGGAAGCATACTGTACTGGAACAGAAGGAGGGCGTCGTCAATGGTAACCTCGCCATCTAAGTTGATGTCGCCGAGAATCTCGTCACCTGCCGCGTTTACAGTCACGGAACATTCTGCACTGAAAGAGCCGGCGGAAGCGGTGATCACCGCCTTGCCCACTCCGCGCGCCGTTACCGTACCATTGGCATCCACCGTCGCCACTGCGGAGTCAGAGCTGTGCCATGTCACTGTGCTGTCCGTTGCACCATCGGGAGTTACCTCTGCGTTCAATGTCACCTTTCCGCCTTCACGGAGAGTTACGCTGCCGCGGTCAAGGGAGATACCCTGCACCTCGATATAGGGGGGAATCTTCACGGAAACCGCTTCGGACGCCACAAGAACATTGAAGGGATCATACTGGTTTGTGCCTGCGGCATTGGAGGTCACGGACACTCCGGAAACGGAAAGCGCATAGGAATCCACTTTGGTGATATCCTCAATCTCCGCGCGGATGGTCATAATAACGCGCTCGGAGGTCATGACAAACTTCGCCTTGCCTGCCGTGAATGTACCCTTGGTGTCCGACACGGGAGTATAGCTGAATGTTCTGAACAGTCCATCCTCGTTTGATGTGGTATAATGCAGGCCTTCGTTGACCCAATATCCGTCTCCGCCCTCCGTGGAGGTGCTTACATCGGAGAGCACCATTCCCTGAGGCGCCGTGATGGTAAAGCCGAAGCCGCCTACTATATTAGCCTTGGGAGGCGCCACCTTCACTGTATACACCACGTCACGGTCTGTGCCGTTTGTCCAAAGCTCCGTTGTATCGGGAACCACACTGATAACGGGAGAGCCCGACGTGTAGGAAGAGCCCACCGTAACGGAAATTATGGTCTCGGAGGAAGCGGAAATATCCTTGTTGTTTTTATCCAGAACCTTTGTGGTGAAAGCAAAATCGAGAACGCTTCCCGACTCTGCCGTTTCGGGGATGGTGATGGAGTAGCGGACATAATCGCCGTCAAGATCCGTTTCGTTGAGATAAGCGGCGCCCACATCGTTGAAATCGGAGGGGTCGGGCTCAAAAATGGCGGCAGGGTATCTTCCGATCTCCTCAAAATAGATCCCCAGCATGGAACAAACACTTTCGTCTATGCCGCTGTCATCCAGCATGACCGCATAGCCTACCGCATTGTCTATATTATCGAACCCGATGACAACATCGAATGTTCCGCCCGGCTCCACACATTCAGCAGGCTGCGTATATGTAACGGCGGATTCGGTATTCCCAGCAAAAAGCCCGGGAGCCGCACAAGCTGACACAATCAGCGCCGCGGCAACACCTATGGTTCTTTTCTTCATCTCTTTACTCCTTTTTGTTTATAAATAACAACTGTAAACGCAAAAAACATTCTCTTCGGACAGGAGATCACACCGTATATTCCTACAATACACCCATAATACTCCTTATACTCTGATTATACAATATTTCACATTTCTTGTCAAGCGTTTTTGTACAGAAACGGGAATAAATCACCGATTTGAAAACCCTTGAGGAAACTGTACGCAGGATCACATTTCAATATTAAAAAACCAAACGGAATCCCCCTCTTCCGCTTGACACGGCAGCGAAGATATTGTATAATAGTAAGGTATGAATACACAATATCTATTATATGCTATGATTACATATCGGAGTTACTCATGAGCGATACAAAATACACCATCGGCATCGACTACGGTACCCTGTCGGGGCGCGCCCTTCTTGTACGGGTGTCCGACGGCTGTGAGATCGGCAGTGCGGTGCTTGATTACCCCCATGCCGTCATGGACGAATATCTTGATACGGGAGACGGTAAAATAAAGCTCCCCCCCGACTGGGCACTGGAGCATCCCCGTGATTTTCTCGATGTGCTGAGCACCACCGTACCGAAAGTCCTCGCGGAAAACAACGTATCAGCGGAGGATGTCATCGGTGTGGGCATCGACTTCACCGCCTGCACCATTCTCCCCACCTACGCTGACGGCACTCCCCTCTGCTTCACGGAAAAATTCCGCCGCAATCCCCATGCCTACACAATCCTCTGGAAGCATCACGCCGCACAGCCCTATGCTACGCGGATGAACGAGCTTGCCGTCGAACGGGGTGAGAAGTGGCTCGGATGCTACGGCGGCAAGGTTTCAAGCGAATGGCTCTTTCCGAAGGTATGGCAGATCCTCTCCGAAGCCCCCGAGGTTTACACCGAGGCTGATACCTTCATCGAAGCCGGCGACTGGGTCATCTGGCAGCTCACAGGTGAGAAGACCAGAAACACCTGCGCCCTCGGCTACAAATCCAACTACACCGACGAGGGATTCCCCACAGCCGATTTTCTTCGCGCTCTCGATCCCCGTCTTGAAAACATCGTGGCGGAAAAGCTGACAGGCACCATCGTTCCCATCGGCTCACCTGCCGGATATATTTCCGAAAAGGGGGCGGAGCTTACGGGACTGAAACCGGGCACACCCATTGCCGCCTGTGTCATCGACGCTCACGCGGCTGTTCCTGCGGCTAAGGTGGCGTCCCCCGGAAAAATGCTCGCCATTATGGGCACCTCCACCTGCCATATGTTAGTCTCCTCCTCAAACCGTCCCGTCCCCGGCATCTGCGGCATCGTCAAGGACGGCATGATCCCCGGAACCTACGGCTTTGAGGCAGGTCAGGTATGTGTGGGAGACCATTTCGCATGGCTGGCGGAAAATCTCGCTCCTGCGGAATACAAAAAGGCTGCTGAGGAGGCAGGTCAGCCTCTCCTTCCCTTCATGATCGCAAAGGCTGCCGAGCAGAAGCCCGGGGAGGGCGGCATTCTCGCCCTTGACTGGTGGAACGGAAACCGAAGCGTTCTCGCCGACTCCGATCTGTCGGGGCTGTTCATCGGCATGAGCCTGAACACAAAGGCGGAAGAGCTTCTCCGCGCCCTCATTGAAGCCACAGCATTCGGAACGAGAATGATCGTTGAAAACTACCGTGAAAACGGTGTTGCCGTGGACGAATTCTATGCCTGCGGCGGCATTGCGGTAAAAGACCCCTTCACCATGCAGGTATATGCAGACATTCTCGGCATGGATGTGAAGGTTACGGACGCCAAACAGGGCCCTGCTCTCGGCTCTGCCATCTACGGCGCGCTGGCGGCAGGCAAAAAGGGCGGCGGTTATGACTCCATTGATGAAGCATCCGCCGTAATGGGCAAGGAGCCTGCGGCTGTGTACCATCCCATCGCGGAAAACAAAGCCGTCTACGACAAGCTGTATGCGGAATACAAACTCCTTCACGATTACTTCGGCAGGGGCGGAAACGATGTGATGAAGCGGCTGCGCAGTATAAAAAACGATGTTCACTTCGGCAAGTGAGCCCCTGAGCAAGGAAAAAATAAATACCAAAGGAATATAGATTATGTACATGGACAAAAAAGTCGTTTTCTCCGGTGTGCAGCCCTCAGGGGTACTCACCATCGGCAACTACCTCGGTGCCATCAAGAATTTCTCCGCATTTTCCGATGAATATCACTGCTATTACTGCGTTGTGGACGAGCACGCCATCACCGTAAGACAGGTGCCTGCCGATCTCCGCCGCAGAACATATGAAACACTGGCGCTTTACATTGCCTGCGGTCTTGATCCCGAGAAGAATACCCTGTTCGTGCAGAGCCACGTTTCCGCACACGCTGAGCTTGGCTGGATCATTGACTGCTACACCATGTTCGGCGAGCTTTCCCGTATGACCCAGTTCAAGGACAAGTCCCAGAAGAACGCGGACAACGTAAACGCCGGTCTTTTCACCTACCCTTCCCTCATGGTGGCGGACATTCTCCTCTACCAGACGGAGCTTGTTCCCGTGGGCGTTGACCAGAAGCAGCACCTGGAGCTGACACGCGACGTTGCGGCAAGATTCAACGCAGTCTACGGCGACACCTTCGTTATTCCCGAGCCCTATATCGCTCAGCAGACGGCGAAGATCATGTCCCTTGCCGAGCCTACCAAGAAGATGTCCAAATCCGACGAAAACGAGAACGCGGTC